>JANWKA010000001.1 GCA_025451655.1 Chitinophagaceae bacterium
ATATCCGACAACCGGTGGGGGCTGGATCACAAAAAGCTTCATACCGTATTCATTACCCACCAGTTACAAGTAAAAACTTCCCTGGGAAGGAGGATCGTCCAGTGGGTAAGCGGTTTGCAGCTCCGGTTTATTTCCCGATTCTCGGAATGCTGGGTTCCGGATATTCCGGATCCCCCCGGCCTGGGGGGGGCCCTCTCCCATCCCCCCAGCCTTCCCCTCAATTCCAGGCATATCGGCATCCTCTCCCGTTTTGGGGAACCCCGAAATGAACCCGGGACCTATGATTGGGCAGTCCTTATCTCCGGGCCGGAACCCCACCGAACCCGGATGCAGGAAATGATCCTTCCGCAACTGATCCTGTCCGGAAAAAAAGCGGTGCTGGTGAGCGGGCAACCGGGGCGGTCCCTGGACCGGATGGCAAGCCCAGCCATCCGGCAGGTCAGCCATTTGCCCGCAAGGGAACTGGAAAAAATCTTATCGGAATCCGGGATGGTCATTTGCCGGTCGGGGTACAGCAGCGTGATGGATCTGGTCCGGCTGGGAAAAAAAGCGGTCCTCATCCCTACCCCCGGTCAGGGGGAGCAGGAATACCTGGGTTCGCACCTGATGGAGGAAGGATGGTTCCTGTCCATGAATCAGGAAGGATTCAACCTGGAGGAAATGCAAAAAAGGGTGGATGGCTTCAGGTTCCGGGAGATCCCGGCAGCCCTGCGCAGTGAAACTTTCGGAAACACCCTGGATTCTTTCCTGAATAAATTAGGAGTGGGGAAAGTCTAAGGCATTTTTCAGGGCCTGGAGGCTTTTTTTTTCGCTCCCGATGAAGATCCGGTCTCCGATCAGGGTAACCGGCCTTTTGAGCAAGGTTTCCTCCCGGAGAATCAGGCTGCGGTAATCCTTCCCCGTCAGTTTGCGGTCCTTCAAGCCCAGTTCCCTGAATTTCACTGCCCTGCGGTTGAACAGGGATTCATAGCTACCGGCAAGCCGCTTCATTTCATCCAGCTCGGCCCCTGTAACGGGATGGCTCCGGATTTCCCGGAGCTCAAAGCCGGCTTTCTCTGCCCGGATATCCTTCAGGATCCTTTGGCAGGTGTTGCAGGTCGAAAGGTGGTATATCCTTTTTCTTTCCAGGGGCCATGCAGGGTTAAGTCCTAAACCCCAAAGATAGACCCTTGTCCCGGACTGCAGGGTTTACCGGAATTCTCCCAATCCGGGGATGTATTCAACCCGATGCCCTTATTGAGCCTGGCCGGAACTGTCCCTGCTGCTGGAATGAATAGAGGAGCCGATCCGTTCCAGGTCCTTCTGGGTGATATCTCCCCTCATGCTGGCTACCACAATCTCATCCTCACCCTGAACCACAAGGACCATGTCCTTAATATTACCAGCTTCAGACCGGGCCAGGAAATGAACCATATTGCCCTGTTTTCTCACCGACATCAGATCATCGAAATGATCCCGCTGAAGATTGGCTGACAATAAGGCCACATCGTCGTTCAGGGCCTTATCACCCGCGTTGCTGAAAACCACGAGGTGGATTCCGGTGATCTTGCTGGTCAGGTCGCCGTTCCCCTGGGCTCCGAGCAAACCGGAAAGGATGCCCCCGGGATGGTCCAGGGTCAGGTTGACAGCCTGGCTTTCGCCCTGGTGCCTGGAGAAGAATTCATCCAGGTAATGGTCCTGGGCCCTGGCTGCGGTCCCGATCAGCCCCAGCAGGGAGAGAAAAAAGATCTTTTTCATCTTGGTTTTTTTGATATGCTGTTAATTATGGTTCTTTTTTAGTCCCTTCAGATACTGCATGCCGTTCACATTCAAATCGGAGCCCAGCCTGGACATCTCATCCAGGTTGATATTGCCCACGAAGCTCATCAGGACGAATTCGTCCTTGCTGCCGCAGAGCATGACCAGCTCCTGCACCGTATTCCCGTTTTCCTTTGCCAGGAACTTGATTTCCTGGCCATGATCCCTCATGGTAACCAGGGGTTCATATTCCTTCTGGTCGATGGTGTGAATCGCCTCATCATAGAACTGGAGCGGGCTGTCCTCGGTGGTCAGGATTCGCAGGCTGGTGATCTGGGAAGCAGCCTCCCGGATATCATGGCTCACGCTATCCCAATCCATCCTGGAAAACATCTTGAACATCTTGGGACTTACATAGACTACCGTAAACCGGTTGTCGGTCAGGTATTTTCCGAAGAATTTCTGGATCGCGTCATCCTGACCGAATGCGGAACCTGCGAGGAGCAGCACGGGTACCAGGACCATCATCAATTTTTTCATATTGCTGTTTTTAAAAAGATTTATGGCATTTTTTTTCATTGCATGACCTTATCAAGGGTACCCAGCCGGGAAAGGTTCTCCCGGGTCAGTTGCTCCCCGTGATGGAAATTACCGGACACCGCCATCAGCGCCTTTTCAACCACGGCCATGGCCTGGCGCGGGTCCTGATAGGTATCCCTGTTTGCGGAAGCCGAGGCGATCAGGGTTGAGGCATGGCTGGATGGCTTCCTGGGCTGGAGGTAAAACCAAAGGGATCCCAGCAGGATCAGGGCGGTGGCCGCAGCGCTCATCCAGCTCCTGCCTCTTAAGGGGATGATCCGGGGTTCCTGGCGGGAACTCTCCCGGATCCTTTCCAGGATCCTGGCTTCAAAGGCCCCGCTTACCCCCTGCCCGCGCTCCCTCCTGAAATATTCGAACAGGGGCCTGAAAGGCACCAGGGCGGGGTCCATTGACTCCTCAGTGAAATACTGCTCCAGCTTCCTTTCCTCGGCCAGCGAGGTTTCCCCCTCAAAATACTTCTCGAGCAAACCGGTGATTTCTCCTTCAGCGAAGTCCATAACTTTCCAGTTTTAGCAAGGCGTTCTTCAGGGCGGTGCGAGCCCGGTACAGGGCGATTTTCACCTGGTCCATCGGGATTTCCATCGAAGCTGCAATTTCCAGGTAACTCATGTCTTCAATCTCCCGAAGTCTGAGGGCTGTACGTTGCTTTTCAGGGAGGGATTCGATAAAGCGACCTGCGGATTCGAGGGCCTCTCTCCTTTCCAGGTTTTGGTCCGGAGTCCTGTCCCCGGAGGGGATCTCTCCGGCCCGGTCCAGGCCGGATTCCCTTCCCCCTTTTGACCGGGTCCTGTCTATGCTCATGTTGCGCGCCATTCGGATACAATACCCCTGGAGGTTCCCGATCTCTCCCCAGGATTCCCTGCGTTCCCAGATCCGCATCATCACTTCCTGGACGATATCTTCTGCCTCCTCCCGGTCCCCCGTCACTCCCATCGACACCCGAAAAAGTTTATCCTTCAGGGGAAGGATCTTGGCTTGGAATTCCGGAAGGCTCATGTCTGGTAGGTGACGGCCAATCTAACACTTTGTTACAGGATGGAGATTTCAGGGTCATGTCCCTTTTCCCCTGATCCGTCAAAATTCTATCTTTAGCCCATGAAGAAACTGTTCCTCCTGGATGCCATGGCATTGATTTACAGGGCCTATTATGCGCTGATCCGGTCCCCGAGGCTGACCAGCAAGGGGAAAAACACCAATTGCCAGTTCGGGTTCACCAATACCCTGATCGAGCTGATCCGAAAGGAAAACCCCTCCCATATGGCTGTAGCCTTCGATACCCATGCGGCAACCGAACGCCATACCGATTATGTGGAATACAAGGCCAACCGGATGGAGGCCCCGGAGGACCTGATCACAGCCATCCCGGACATCAAAAAGATCATTGAGGCTTTCCAGATCCCCGTTCTGGAGCTGGACGGCTATGAAGCGGATGATATTATCGGAACCGTTGCCCTGGAAGCCGCCAGCCAGGGATATATCGTATACATGGTCACCCCGGACAAAGATTACGGACAACTGGTCAGCGATCAGGTAATGATCTACAAGCCTGCCGGAACGGATGGAAAGGTGGAGATCATGGGTCCGAAGGAGGTTTGCGAGAAATGGCAGATCCGCAACGTTTCGCAGGTCATCGACATGCTGGCCATGATGGGGGATGCGGTGGATAATATCCCCGGGATTGCAGGAGTCGGGCAGAAGACCGCCGCCAAACTGATCCAGCAATACCATTCTCTTGATAACCTCCTGGAACATGCCCACGAGCTGGAGGGAAAGCTAGGTGATAAGGTCAGGGAGGGTCGGGAAATGGCCCTGCTTTCCCGGAAGCTGGCCACCATCATCACCAATGTCCCGGTGGATTTCCACGAAGAGCAGTTCAAAATAAAAGATCCGGACCGCAAGCTCCTTTCCGAAATCTTCACCGAACTGGAATTCCGGACCCTGAGCAAAAGGTTCCTGGGCGAGGACCTCTCCGGCCCTCCCGCCGGCGAGGTCCCGGCCACCATAAGCCTGCCCCCGGTTCAGACCGATCTCTTTGGGCAGCCTGTCGAAAAAGGCGCCACCTTGACGGAGGAACCTTCCGGTTCTATCCTGGCCCCTTCGAAGAATATCACCAATTCCCCGCATACCTACCACCTCCTGAATGGGAAAGCCGAACGGGCCTCCCTGATCCAGTTGCTTGGGTCCGCCAACGAAATTTCCTTCGATACCGAGACCACCGGAACCGATGCCAATGATGCGGAATTGGTGGGCATGAGCTTTTCCCTAAAACCAGGGGAAGGCTATTATATTCCCCTGCCTTCCGACCAGGCTGCAACCAGGGCCATCCTGGAGGAGTTCCGCGAATTCTTTGAAAGGGAGGATGTCCTGATCATCGGCCAGAACATCAAATACGACATGCTGATCCTGAAATGGTACGGGATGGAGATCCGGGGTAAACTGTTCGACACCATGCTGGCTCATTACCTGATTGAACCTGAAGGCAGGCGCAGCATGGATCTGCTTTCAGCCCAGTTCCTGGATTACGAACCGGTGCCCATCGAGGACCTGATCGGCAAAAAGGGAAAGGGGCAAGGCACCATGAGGGAGGTGGAACTGGAAAAGATCAAGGAATACGCTGCCGAAGACGCCGATATCACCCTGCAGCTCAGGGGGAAATTCGGATTGCTGCTGAAACAGAAAGAAGTGGAGCCGGTGTTTCTTGAAATCGAAGCTCCCCTTGTTCAGGTGCTCGCGGATATGGAATTCGAGGGGGTGCGGATCGATCCGGCAGTTCTTGCGGAATATTCAGGCCAGCTGGGAAAGGATATCGTGGTTGCCGAGGAGGCGGTTTACCGGGAGGCCGGGGTGCGGTTTAACCTGGCATCCCCCCGGCAGCTGGGAGAGGTTCTGTTTGAAAAGCTGAAACTGGATCCCAACGCCAAAAAGACCCGCACCGGCCAGTATGCCACAGGGGAGGACGTGCTGCAGAAGCTTTCCCACAAGCACCAGATCGTAGAAAATATCCTGATCTTCCGGGAACTCTCCAAGCTCAAATCGACCTATGTCGACACCCTGCCCCTGCTCATCAACCGGAGGACCGGGAGGGTGCACACCTCCTTCAACCAGGCTGTAGCAGTGACCGGAAGGCTCAGCTCGAACAATCCCAACCTGCAGAATATCCCCATACGGACTGAGAGGGGAAGGGAGATTCGCAAGGCTTTTGTGCCCCGGGACGGGGAATTCGTATTCATGTCAGCGGATTATTCCCAGATCGAGCTCCGCATCATTGCCGCCCTCAGCGGGGACCAGAACATGATCCAGGCTTTCAAAAACGGCCAGGACATCCATGCCATCACGGCAGCCAAGGTTTTCCAGGTCGGGCCGGAAGCTGTTACCCCGGAAATGCGGCGAAGCGCAAAGGCTGTAAACTTTGGGATTATATACGGGGTGAGCGCTTTCGGTCTTTCTGAAAATATCGGGGTGTCCCGATCTGACGCCAGGCAGCTGATCGACAATTATTTCCTGCAATACCCGGACATCAAGAAATATATGGACCTGAATATCGAACGGGCAAGGAAAAAGGGGTACGCAGAAACCATGCTGGGACGCAAACGGTGGCTCCGGGATATCAA
>JANWKA010000002.1 GCA_025451655.1 Chitinophagaceae bacterium
GGTTTCCATTTCGAAAAATCCCGGGAAGCGATTCAAAAACTGCTTTCCTGACCATATTTCCAACCAGGCCAGGAATTATTTCCTGGAAGGTTTCAGGCAACAAGGTTTCGCCGGAGGGCATTGTGAAATAAGCAGAGAGGAAAGGGATAATGCCAAAAGGTATTTTTCAGGGAATATCAGATACCGGAGTAAATTCTTTGCGGCTATACAAATTGGAATTGCATACCAGGACATTAATAAATTTTGGAGCATGGGTAAGGAAAAAGAAGGAACAAATAACCCGGTAAGGGCTATTTTGGGATTTTCCGCGCAAATTTCACAAGCTCTAAAAAATGCCCCGAAGTTAGCCTGCAATTCCTATCGCGGACTGACGTTCAACACAAAAGACGAGATGGAGAAATATATGCTCGACATAAAACAAGGCAATGTATGTTGCGACCGTGGATTTCTTTCAACAACCTACAAACCGTCTGTTGTTTACAAAGGTTTTTATGAAAAAGATTCCAAATTTAATGTCTTGTTTGAATTGCAAGGTGTGAACGGTTCTTTGATTGAATCCATTTCTAACTTTCCTGAAGAACACGAAGTGTTATTCGACCGCTCGAGCAGATGGGAGGTCGTAAACCTTTTTAGGGATAAGAACGGCAATGCAGTAATTCGAATGCGTGAATTATCGGCAAAATGAGCGACATAGTTTCCGACAAGCCGAATTTCTTTTTTCCGGTATGCAATAATTGCTTGCATTTTATGGGTGGATCAAAATGCGCCGCTTTCAAAGTAATTCCTGATAAAATATTTGTCGAAGGTGACAAACACACGAAGCCGTTACCTTTGCAGGGGAATACGATCGTGTTTAAAGATGGAAGAAACAAAGTTTAAGTTCAAGGAGGTCATGGAGAAGCTGGAGAAAACCCTAAGCGATTTGCCGATCTTTTTTAAACCGGATGGGTTTCTTCCTGAATCTTCTGGTCCCGGCGCAGGTCCTATTCTCCCCTCCTGGTAGATTTCCGCTGGAGTTCGGTTACCGGGACACTGATCAGCCTTCCCACGGGGGTATTTCCCCGGTAAGAGATCACCTTGAGCATCACCGCGTCCTTGGGGACGATGACCGGACCGGAATATTTGGGATAAAACTGGTCCGGAAAGGAATTATCAAAGGTGTAATATAGGTCCAGCCCCTTCACTTCCATAGACATTTCCACCTGGAGGTCCCCCCCGGCAGTCCTGGTGACTGAAAATTTCGGATCGAAAACACTGGGGGCATACTTGATTTCAGCCTCGTCATAACGGCCAAAATGAACCTCGGCGCGGGAAAGGAAATCATCCCAGTTCCTGAGTTCCCGGGGAGACCAAAGGCATTCTGAGATGGCCCATCCCCTGGGCCAGGTCATGTATTCCGCGTGCCGCATGTTGTAAACCTGTTCAGTCCAGAGGTTGGCCTGGCCTCCCAGGATCAGTTTCGGGTTCACGCTGTCGGGAAGGGGTTCGAACTCATAGGCCTTACTCAGGGTCAGGGTGGAATACACCCGGGGCTCGATGGCCTGATCCCCCTGCATATAATCCAGGTAAGCGAATGTGGTGGGGCTCATGACCACTTCATGGCCCATGCGGGCGGCCTGGATACCTCCTTCCATGCCCCTCCAGCTCATCACGACCGCATCGGGGGCGAGTCCTCCCTGGAGAATTTCATCCCATCCCATGAATTTTTTTCCCTTGGATTCCACGATCTGCTCCACCTTCTTTTCGAAATAGCTCTGCACCTGGTCCATATTCTGAAGGCCCTCTCTTTGCATCAGGGCCTTCACCGAATCGCTTTTATTCCAGAAATATTTGTTGCATTCGTCTCCCCCCATATGGATATACCCAAAGGGGAAAAGTTCAGCTACCTGGGTCAGGACCTTGTCCAGGAAGGCATAAACTTTCGGGTTGGAGGGGTCCAGCGTGTTGTCAATGCTGTCCTCCCGAATTCTTTCACCGGAACTGACCTGGTAATGGTCCGCACCCGGGGTGCAGGAAAGCTCGGGATAGGATACCACGGCCGCAAGACTATGGCCGGGCACATCCACTTCAGGCAGGATATTGACAAAACGTTCCCTGGCGTATTCCACGATATCACGAATATCCTGCTGGGTGTAAAACCCTCCGAAATTCCTGGGCTCATCCGCCGCTGGAATGGAAAAGGTCCCGAAATATCCCACCTTCTTCACGTTCCAGGCCCCTACCTGGGTCAGTCTTGGCAATCCCATGATCTGGATCCTCCACCCCTGATCATCAGTAAGGTGCATGTGGAGGACGTTGAACTTATACCGGACCATCTGGTCAATGTACTGCTCCACTTCCTGCTTGGTAAAAAAATGCCTGGCCACATCCAGCATGAGACCCCGCCATTGAAATCTCGGATAATCCAGGATCTCCACGCAGGGAGCCGTCCAGCTGACATGGGCCACCGGTTCCGGGCTCTCGATCTCCTTGGGAAAAAGCTGGACCAGGGTTTGCACTCCGTAAAAAAGTCCGGCGGGCTGGTTGGCACGGATTTCAATATGGGCCGGGGTGACCGAAAGCCGGTAACCCTCATCGCCCAGGGAGGTATCCGCCCTGCGGTTGATCAGCAGCCTGATGGTCGACCCGGAGGATGATCCGGAGGTGACCTGCCTTCCGGTGGCGACTGACAATTTCTCTTTGAGGAAGGTAATCACCTCCGCCATGTTGGAATCCCTCGAGGCCCAAATGGAAACATGCTGCGGCAGGTTGAAATGACCCTGCCCAACAGTGAGGGAAACCGGTTCCGGTATGATGGCGATCCCCGTGGCAGGGCCCTGGGCAAAAACCGCAATGGAAAACATGGATAATATCAGCAATCCGTATATTTTCTTCATATTGATTGGTTTAGAGGATGATGCCTGCCCAAAATATCAATTATTATCCCATTTTCCCAGCAGCTCCTCAAAATAATTCAGGCGGAGGAAAAGCCGCGGATCGAAGACAGGCCGGTGAAATTAATAATGCGCCCGGTGATTACGATTTGCATGTCAAATCAGGGGCCTGATTCCATTTTTGTATCATTTGGTGAAATCTGGGATTGAATTGGATGACTTCGGCAACGAATTGGGCCTCTTGATGGAAAAACAGGGATCCCTTTTCGGAGAGGAGATCAAAGCATAGAAAAAAATGGACCAGCCCCTGGTCCCGGGTCTCAAATACTGGCTGCAATCCATTCCTGCATTGCAGGGAATGCTGATATATAGGGGAGAAAAAGCCGAAGAAATAAATGAAAAGGTCCAAAGGATTCCCTGGAAGGAAATAGTCCATATTTGAAATCCCGTGAAAATCTTCTCATTCGAATCGGCAGGATTTCCTTCCGGGCCCTCCGGCTCCGCATAATCCCCGATCAGGATCTTTCAGGATTTTTTTTCCAGGAAACGGGGATTCCCGGGGTCATGTAAGACTCCAGGCAAATAGGTAAACAGGCCATGGCCTGTTCCCCGGGCAGCCACGATCAGGCCGATCCGTCCTTCCCGGCCTTTTTATGCTGATGTTTGACCACATTGGCTTCGGAATAGAAAATGATTTCCTCGGCCATATTCTTCGCCTGATCTCCGACCCTTTCCAGCCTGCGGATGATGGAATGGATAAATAGGGCCTGCTCGATTTGGGGCAGCCTGACGTCCATTCGCAGATAATCTGCGATCACCGAGGTGGACAGGCTGTTGATCTCATCGAGGAGGTCATCCTTCTTGAAGGTCTTTCTCGCCCGGATCGGGTCTTCCCTTTCAAATGCCTTCATCACGTCCGATACCATCAGGTTAGCCTGGTCGAACATTTCCACCACCCTGCTGATCTCCAGCAGCTTCTGGTCAAAATTTGGGGGAAGGTCCACCACGAACTGGGCGATCCCGTCGGCAATATCCCCGGTCCGTTCCAGGTTGGTGTTGATCTTGAGCACCGCGAGCAGAAGCCTCAGGTCCACGGCAACCGGGGTGAACAGGGCGAAGATGTCCTCGCAGTCCCGGTCAATCTTGAGCTCAAAGGCATTCACCCTCTTTTCGCCGTTCATCACTTCACGAGCCAGGTCTTTGTCGAGCTGGACCAGGGCGCTGCGGGATTTATGCAGCTGTTTGAGTACCAGGGCCCACATTTTCAGGGTTTCCGCCTTGAGCTTGCTGAGCTCCTGGTCCAGGTGGGTCATTTTATTTTTGGATTGCACCATGGATTGAAATTGAGATGGTTCGCCGGTCACCCGAAATGGCCGGTGATATAATTCTGGGTTTTTTCATTTTTCGGGTTGGTGAAAATGGTCTTGGTATCGTTTTGCTCGATCATCTCCCCGAGGAAGAAAAAAGCGGTCTTGTCGCTCACCCTGGCTGCCTGCTGCATGTTATGGGTAACGATCAGGATGGTATACTGGGTTTTCAGCTCATGGAGGAGCTCCTCGACCTTTGCTGTGGACATGGGATCCAGGGCAGAAGTCGGCTCATCCAGCAGCAGGATCTCCGGATTCATGGCCAGCGCCCGGGCAATGCAGAGCCTTTGCTGCTGGCCCCCGGAAAGAAAGGTTCCCTTCTGATGTAGAGCGCTCCGGACCTCGTACCAAAGAGCGGCACGCTTCAGGGAGGATTCCACCACCTCATCCTTTTTGGACCTGGTAAGCCTGATGTTGTTCAGGGTATAGCCTGCGATCACATTCTCATAGATGCTCATGGTCGGAAAGGGGTTCGGGCGCTGGAAAACCATCCCGACTTTCCTTCGAAGCATCACGGGGTTCATTGCGTAGATATCTTCCCCGTCCAGGGTCAGGGATCCCCCCACCCGTGCCCCCGGGGTAAGCTCATGCATCCGGTTGATGCACCGGATGAAGGTGGTTTTCCCGCAACCCGAAGGTCCCATGATGGCCCAGACCTGGTTTTTCCGGATTTCCAGCCGGATATCCTTCAGGATCTGGTTGGAGCCAAAATAGGCATTGAACCCATCTGCATTCAAAACTGCGCCTTCCATCTGCTTTGGATCAGTTTGGTGGACAGGTTCAGTACCAGGATCATGACGATCAGGACCATGGAAGCACCCCAGGCCAGCTGGTGCCAATCCGCATAAGCACTCGTCGCATAATTAAAAATAAGCAGAGGGAGGCTGCTGATGGGTTTGAAAATGTTGGAATTCAGGTAAGGGTTTCCGAAGGCTGTGAAAAGCAGGGGTGCAGTCTCCCCGATCACCCGGGAAATGCTCAGGATCACGCCGGCCAGGATCCCGCTCATGCCTGCAGGGACAATGACCTTCATCATGGTCCGGTAATAGGGAACCCCGAGAGCCAGGGAGGCTTCCTGGAGGCTCCCGGGAACGAGCTTGAGGGTCTCCTCGGTGGATTTGATGATGGAGGGAAGCATCATCAGGGCCAGCGTCATGCTGCCTGAAAAGGAAGAAAAGCTTCCCATGGGCCGCACCACCCATTCATAGATGAGGATCCCGATCACAATGGAAGGGATGCCCTGGAGCACATCGACCGAGAGCCTGCACCAGTAAGCCAACCTCCCCGTTACCACCTGGCTCAGGTAGATCCCGACCAGGATGCCCAGGGGAATGGCCACGACCGAAGCCACCAGGATCAGCAAAACCGTTCCCAGGATGGCATTGGCCACTCCGCCCCCCGTTTCCCCCACAGGCCGGGGTATGTTTACCAGAAAATGCCAGTTGATCGCGTGGATCCCCTGCCTGAATATATAAAACAGGATGAACAGCAGGGGGGCGGTTGATATCACCGTCAGGATGATTACAGCCAGGCGGAACAGCCTGCTTTTGATCCCCCTGGCACGGACCGTGCGGTCCAGGGTGGCGGCCTGATTGAAGGAAGACCTCACCCCGGAACCGGTTTTATCCACCATAATTTCCATATTGAAATCCTTTCATGACCCTGGTCAGTCCAGGGTGAACTTTTTAATGATCTGTTTTCCGATAATATTGATGATGGTAGCGACCACGAACAGGAAAAGGCCCATTTCGATGAGGACCGAGGCATAGACCTGCCCGGTTGCTTCCGTAAATTCATTGGCGATCACACTGGCCATCGTATTTGCCGGACTGA
>JANWKA010000003.1 GCA_025451655.1 Chitinophagaceae bacterium
CGATTGTCCTGGCTTGGGCCGGAACATCCTTTTGACTGCTTTTCCCAATTTATTGAAATTTTCGATCTGGTCCTGGATCGGGGCCAGCCCGAGATCGTCAGAACCCTCCTCCTCCAGGACATTTTGCTCCGGGTAAAGCACGATGAAATTATTCCGCTGGAAATGTTTATTCAGCTTGGAGGGGATGGTGTCCATATAAGGATCAAAAGAGATCGTGCTTCTCCTGGCGCTCACCACGATCAACAGGTCGTTTGGAGTAATGGACCGGGCCAGGACCAAAAAGTCTTCCAGCTCATCAAACCGGATATGGCGGATTTCCAAATTCGCCCTGGATTTTCCTGCCTCCTGCCGGAAGGCAGTACGGGTCTTCTCATTGCAGCATATATAAAGCCGGGCACCGGCCTGGCTTGCCAGGTCCGTCACCTTGGTGACCCAGTGGCTGAACCCTTTTTCAAATTCTCCGTTGGTGGGGATCACCACCATCATCTTGTGGGTGGTGTTCAGGGAATGGATCAACCTGCAAGTGTATACCGTCTGGCGGAAGCCTTGAAGAATATTTCCAAGGGTGCTGCCAAAAAGATAATTGCCCGCCCGGTTTTTATCGCTCCAGCCAATTACCAGGTCTGTCGCCTGGATCTCGGTTGCGGCCCTGCTGATGCCGCTGGCCACGTTCAGGTCCACCCGGGTGACCACCTCCACCTTGCTGTCTGTGGCCGATCCATGGATGATCGCCCTTTCCAGCATGTTCTTCCCCTGCAGGAGCCGCTCCTGGGCTTCCTCGTTGTCCTTAACCACAGTCAGGGAAAATACCGGCTGGTTATGGCGTGGATCCCGGATCATGACTGCCAGATCCATGAGGTTTTCAATCGTCTGGGGATTATTGATCGCGACCAGGATTTTTTCGCCGGTCTCGGTGATTTCCGGAAGCTCATCCTGTTGCTGGATGGCCAGCTTGCGCCCCGCGCTTTCCGTAACAAAAGAGGCGACCAGGCAGGTGACCAGGATCAGGATGACGGTGCCGTTGAGTACGTTTTCGTTTACCAGGCCGATCCGGTATCCCACCAGAACCACCGCCAGGGTCGCCGCAGCATGTGCGCTGGTCAGGCCGAACAGGACCCTCCTTTGAAGATTGGAATACCTGAAAAACAACTGGGCGAGCGCCGCCGCGATCCATTTCCCGGTAAATGCAACCACGATCAGGGTCCCGGCAACCAAAAGGGCCTCCGGGCCGCGCAGGAGGACCCGGAGGTCAACCAGCATCCCCACCCCGATCAGGAAAAATGGAATGAAAAGCGCATTGCCCACAAATTCGATCCGGTTCATGATGGGAGAGGTATGCGGGATCAGGCGGTTCAGGGCGAGTCCAGCCATGAACGCCCCGATTATGGGTTCAATTCCGGCGAGTTCTGCCATGAATGCGGCCAGAAAAACCATCGCCAGGACAAAAATATACTGGGAAGCATTGTCCCCGGTGATGTTTTTGAAGAACCAGCGGCCTATCACCGGAAAACCCCAGAAGATTACAGCAACGAAAATGACCACCGAAATTCCCATCTGGATCCAGAACTGGTTGGTGAGCATGCCCTTGACAGATCCGGTGATGATGGCAAGGATCAGCAAAACTGCTGAATCAGTGATTATGGTTCCCCCTACGGCAACCGTGACCGCTTTGTTCCGGACCAGTCCAAGCCTGCTCGCAATGGGGTAAGCCACCAGGGTATGGGTGGAAAACATGCTGGCGATCAGGATGGATGAGTTCAGGCTGAAATGCAGCAGGTTCAGGCATACCCAGGTGCCCGCAGCAAACGGGAAAGAAAAAGTGAGCAGGCCGAACAAGAAACTTTTCCCCCTGTTCCGCTTGAATTCGTTGAGATCCAGTTCCAGCCCCGCCAGGAACATGATATACAGCAGCCCTACGGTTCCGAACAGGTTGATGCTGCTCCCTTTTGCGAGAAGACCGCCGTCCAGCAGGTTCAGCCCATTGGGCCCGATGACCAGCCCGGCGATGATCAGGCCAATAATGCTTGGAATCCTGAATTTGCGCAGGATGACCGGAGCCAGCAGGATGATGAACAGCAGCAGGGAAAACACCAGCACCGGATCCTTCAGGGGAAGCCTGAAGTCGAAGTTAAGCAGGTAAATCAGGGAAGGCTCTGGCATAAAGGATCTGCTGTACCCTCCATTCCGGGGATTTTCCCATTCAGGGCAATCACCAAGGGTGATACGAATTTACCGGTTTCCCCCACAGGGAAAACTTTTACAGGATATGAGGTGGATTCCGGAGGCTGGGAAAGCAGGCAACTCCATAGTATTCACCTGCTTCGGCGAATCGGGAAATATTATCTTTGTAATAAATTGACCCTGGTGAACCCATCCGATCCGGATATCGTCCGAAAGGAATCAGAGGAAGGGCATGTGGACGTGCTCGATGGGAACCCCTGCAGCCTGATCGTTTGGAATGACGAAGTCAACACGTTCGACTGGGTCATCACCTCCCTCATGGAAATCTGCAAGCACACGCATGAACAGGCGGAACAATCTGCCTATATCATTCATTATCATGGCAAACATGCCGTAAAGCAGGGGATGAAACAGCAACTGGAGCCCATGTGCACCGCCCTTCAGGAACGCGGCATCCAGGCAACACTGGAGGAATGATCAGGCTGAAGGTTCCCAGAGCTCGATCTTAAATCCTTCCGGGTCCATAATCCAGGCGAACTTCCCGTAGTCGGATTGCTGGATTTCCCCCAGGGTTTCAATCCCAAAATCTTTCAGTCTGCCCACCAGGGATTCCAAATCCCGGACCCTGTAATTGATCATCACCGGTTTGCCCGAAGGATCAAAATAATGTGAGTCCCCCGGAAATAGGGCCCATGCCGTCGCACCGGATTTCCCGGATCCATCGGCTGAAATCCATTCGAAGCTGGTCCCTTCCTCCCCGGAAGCGATCCCCAGGTGTTTTTGATACCAATCCCGCATTTGCCCCGGGTTCTTGCATTTCAGAAAAACGCCGCCGATACCGGTAACCGGATGATCTTCCATGATTCCCTCATTTAGGTTTGCAGGTTCGGAATTTACAATGCTTTTCCGGAAAAATTATGCCTGGTGGTGCAGGACCGGTTTTCGGAGTTTTCGGGGTTTTTTCTTCCGGAAAGAGCCGGTAAACTGGCACTGAATGCCACGGTAAGCCGCGCAACTGCCCTCTTCGGAGAGGGTAACCTCCCCGGTTCCGAAATTGAACCGGATCTGGCAGGGGCCTGATTTTTCCTTAAAAATCCCCTCCCCTGAACCATTCCAGTTCCCGGTCCCGTCGACTTCTCCGGTGCAATTCCCCCGGTCCTTGCTGAAATGGATGAAGAATCTGAAGGAGCCCGGTTTTTTCGCATCCCGGATGGAAACCAGGTTCATGTGGCCAGCAGTATAGTCTCCGGAAAACCGGTGGGCGGAAGGCAGGGAATCAATGGGATTAAAAAGCTGCTGGGGGTTGATGGGTTCGTTGGAATTGACCAGGATCAGGGAGAAACCTCCATTGGGGTTGGCGCCGTAAACCTTCTCTCTCAGGAGGGTTTTCCCCGGCCCCAGCCTTTCTTCCTCGCTGACCGTAATATCCAGCTGTTTGTCCAGCTGGGTGCTGATCAGGATATTATTTGTCTTTGAAACCACCCGACCGACAAGCAATCTGCCCAGGAATTTGCCCTTTCCATCAAAAACACAAAGAATCCCGTCCTTCTGTCCGTGGCCCTGGACCCGGATCAGCAGGTAACTCATTCTGGAATCGGATGTGGCTCCGATCGGAAAATACTTCAGTTCTGCCAGGTGCCTCGAAATCCCCCGAAGCAGGGTGTCAGGAAAGAACCGACTGATCAGGGTTGGGCTGAGTGAAGCCGAATCCGGGACCATCAGGTCGAGGGTATCCGGCCCGATGCGGTAAGGCAACTGGATCCGGGGGAAAAGCTCCAGAAAATCCCCGAAGGTCCTGACCCGGGAAGAGGTCATGGGCTCGCGGTCTTTCCCGGAATGGCAGGCAGGGGAGAGCAGGACCAGGAACAGGCAGCAGGCGGCAAAGATTCTCATGGAGTCAATCCGAAAAACGGGATATCCCTGCAGGAATTGCATTCAAACCTACACAAAAGGCATAAAACCTCAAAAGCCATGCCGACCCGGCAAGAGGAATTTGGAATTTATTTTTGACAGGTTAAAATAAATATTTAGGTTTGTCTAAATTATAACTGATGGCCCTGACTTTCACTGAGGAGAACTATCTCAAGACGATCTATATGCTCCTGCGCCAGGATGCGGTGGTTTCCACCACTGCACTGGCCTCGGCCATCGGGACCACTCCTGCGTCCGTGACGGACATGTCGGGCAAGCTCAGGGACAAGCAGCTCGTGGATTATGAAAAATACCAGGGCCTTACCCTGACACCCCAGGGACTCAAGGCTGCTCTTTTGATCATCCGCCGCCACCGCCTATGGGAATGTTTCCTTGTGGACCAGCTTCAATTCAGCTGGGAGGAGGTTCATGAAATCGCCGAGGAGCTGGAACATGTCCGCAGCGTGAAGCTGACCGAAAGGCTGAGCCATCTGCTGGGCAACCCCAGGGTGGACCCCCACGGGGACCCCATACCGGATGCTTCGGGAAGGATTCCAAGGACGGTCCGGGAAAACCTGCTGAATGTCCAGGACTTTAAAAAACTGGAAGTGGCCACCGTGACCGACCAGTCCGCCAGCCTCCTGAAGTTCCTGGACCGGATCGGGATCCGGCCCGGAACCCGCCTGGATATCCTGGAACGCCATGATTTCGACCATTCCGTCGAAATCAGGATCAGAAAAAGAGCCCCTTTAACCCTCAGCGAACAGATCGCAAAGCATATTTATGTCAGAACCATTACCAAAGCTGGAGGCCACCCGTGAATCCCTGAGCGAGGTGCACCATTCTGTGGACACCACGAGCCAGCAGGCCCTTTGGCGGAAGATCTTCGCCTTTTTCGGACCAGCCTACCTGGTCAGTGTAGGATATATGGATCCCGGCAACTGGGCGACTGATTTGGCGGGAGGCAGCAAATACGGCTATTCCCTGATCTGGGTGCTGATGATGAGCAACCTGATCGCGCTGCTGCTCCAGGTGCTGAGCGCCAGGCTGGGCATCGTCAGGAGCAGGGACCTGGCTCAAGCCAACCGGGAGACCTACCGGCCGGGCATCAATTTCATCCTCTACCTGCTGGCCGAAATCGCAATTGCGGCCTGCGACCTGGCCGAAGTGCTCGGCATGGCCATCGGCATCCAGTTGCTCACCGGCCTTCCCCTGATAGCTGGTGTGGTGCTGACCGTTGCCGACACCTTCATCATCTTCGGTCTCCAGAGATTGGGAATGCGGAGGCTGGAGGCATTCATCATTTCCCTGATCGGGATCATCGGGGCAAGCTTTCTGTACGAACTCCTGCTGGCCCACCCTTCCGGTATGGCCATGGCGGGCGGCCTCGTTCCCCGGATCGCCGACTCCGGAGCTTTGTATATCACCATCGGCATCATCGGCGCCACGGTAATGCCCCATAACCTGTACCTCCATTCCGCCCTGGTCCAGACCCGTAAGATCACCCGGGACGAAAAAGGAATCCGCCAGGCCCTCCGCCTGAACTTCGCCGATTCCGCCATAGCCCTGAACCTGGCCTTCCTGGTCAACATGGCCATCCTGGTGCTGGCAGCAGCGGTGTTTTTCAGGGTGGGAAGGACCCAGATCGCGAGCATCCAGGATGCCTACAGGCTTCTTTCTCCCCTGCTGGGCAACAAATTGGCTCCCCTCCTTTTCGCCATTGCGCTGATTGCCTCGGGGCAAAGCTCGACGGTTACAGGCACCCTTGCAGGCCAAATCGTCATGGAAGGATACCTCCATCTGCGCATCAATCCCTGGCTCCGCAGGCTAATCACCCGGCTGCTGGCCGTGATCCCGGCTGTCCTGGTCATCGCCATCGCCGGTCCGTCCAAAGTCACCTCGCTGATCGTCTTCAGCCAGGTGCTGCTTAGCATACAACTGGGTTTCGCCATGATCCCCCTGATCCATTTCGTGAGCAATAGGAAGATGATGGGGCCCTATGCCATCCGGACCTGGGTGAAGATCCTGTCCTGGACGGTAGTCTTCATTCTGGTTGTCCTCAACCTGAGCATGGTATGGGAGGGGATATCCGGGTATTTCCAGTCCGGGGGCAGCATCCTGGTCCGATTGGTGATCGTGGCTGCAGCCTCGGGGTTCCTGGTCCTCCTGGGCATCACCCTGATCTATCCATTGGTGGGTAGGGTCCGGCCGGAACAGGCCCGGATCCACCCGGAAAAGATCCGGCTTGGCACCCTGACGGTTCCCCATTACAAGCGGATCGCGATTGCCCTGGACTTCAGCCTGAACGACGAGAAGCTGATCGCCAATGCGGTCACCCAGGGAGGCCCTGACACCCGTTATGTGCTGATCCATATCGTGGAAAGCGTCTCCGCCCAGCTCCTTGGCACGGAAAGTGATGACGAGGAATCCAGGTCAGACCAGCAGCAGCTCGATACCTATATCCGGCTTTTAGCCGAAAGGAACTACCAGGCGACTGCTGTGCTCGGTTACCGGAAAAGGGCGAAGGAGATCGTGAGGATCGTCCGTCAGCAACAGGCGGACCTGCTCGTAGTGGGAGGCCATGGGCATACCGGGATCAAGGACTGGCTGTATGGGGAAACCGTGAATTTCGTCCGCCACTACGTCCACATTCCGGTCCTTATAGTGAACTAAAAATCCAGCGTATGATCAGGGAAGGGCGTCAACCCGGTGACCAGGCCCGCTTTTCCAGGAAAGTCCGGGCCGAAGATCTGGCTGCCTTCGAAAGCGGCCTGGTCCACCCCCTTTATTCCACCTTTGCGGTGGTCCGGGATGCGGAATGGACCTGCAGGCAGTTTATTCCGGCCCTGGCGGAGCCTGATGAGGAGGGGATTGGAACCTTCATCAGCGTGGATCATCTTTCCCCTGTAAAGGAAGGAGGCCTGGTGGAATTTCTGGCAGTGATCCGCAACATCCATGACCAGGAGGTCATTTGCGATTTCACGGCCAGGTGCGGGGAAAGGATCATCGCCCGGGGAGTCCAGGTCCAGAAAATCCTGAAAAAAGACCGGATAGCCAGGCTGATCGCCCAGGCCTGCGACTGACCGGGGACCCTCCGGAGCGGATCACCAACCCAGCACCTCCTTCAGCCTGGCGTATCCGGATTTACTGACCGGCACCCGGGCTCCGTCTTTCAATATTGCCAGGTGGTTCTCCTTTTCATAGGGGTCGAGCCGGGTCACATCCCCCACATTGACCATATAGGAACGGTGGACCCGGACAAAAACTCCCGGGTCCAGGTTTTTTTCAAAATACTGCATGGTCCGGTTTTTAAGGAACTGTCCATCCCCGGTATGGATCTTGACATAATCATCGGCTGCTTCCAGGTACCGGATATCCTGGACCGGAATGATTTTGATCTTTCCCCCCATTTTCACCACAATCCGGTTGGCTCCCGGGGCAGGCACAGGTCCCAGGTCGGAATAGGAGCTGAGACCAGCCGCTTTTTCCTGTTCGGATAAGGCCAGCCACCGGTCCATGGCCTTTTTGAACCGGTCCCGGCTGAAAGGTTTCAGGAGGTAATCCACGGCCCTGGCTTCGAAAGCCTGGATGGCATATTGGTCGAATGCCGTGGTAAAGATCACTTTGGGGGGGGCCTCCAACAATTCCAGAAGTTCGAATCCGGTGATCTTGGGCATCTGGATGTCCAGGAACACGAGGTCCGGCGCATGATCCTGGATCGCTTTGAGGCCCTCGAATCCATCCTGGCATTCGGCAGCAAGGGAAATCTGGGGATAGTCCGCCAGGTAGGCTTTCACCACGTCCCTGGCCAGGGGCTCGTCATCAATGATTATGGCTTTGATCATGGGTAACAGGGATTTTGATTCTGGTTATGAAATAATGATCCCGCGTGGTGGCCTCCAGCAGGTCATTGCGGGCATAGAGCAGGTACAGTCTGCGGCGGACAGCCACCAGTCCGAATCCGGTACCCTGGTTGGCCCGTACCGTTTCCGGGTCAAAGGGATTTTCTACTCCGATGACCAGTTCCTCGTTTTCTTTCCTGGCTGTGATCCGGATCACCACTTCACTGGAAGTATCATATAACCCGAACTTGATGGCATTTTCCACCAGGGGCTGAAGCAGCAGTGAAGGCATTTTCATGGAGGATGCTTCAGGGCTCACCTGGATATCGGTGAGCAACCTGTGGCCGAACCGCACTTTTTCAATATCCAGGTAAAGCTGCAGGTATTGCATTTCCTCTGAAAGAGTCACCAGCAATTGTTCCTCTTTTTTTAGGGTCCCCCTCAGGAAATCCGACAGCTTGTAAATCATGTCGCGGGCCTCATCAGGCCGGGAAAGCATCAAGGCGCTGATGGAATTGAGGCTGTTGAACAGGAAGTGAGGATTCATTTGCTGCCGGAGCTTGAACAGCTCCGCATCGCGGGTCAGCTTTTCGGAAGCCTGCTGCCTTTCCTTGAGGTTTTCCTGCTCCCCGGAAACATAGTGGATTTTGCTGATCATCCAGGTCCATCCGATCATCAGCAACCCGGGAAGCAGGGTCACCAGGGTGGTCCGGTGGATCAGGGAAGATATATACGGCTGGGACCGGTAAACCTGGAGGAGGGCCCAGTTGGAAACGGTAATCCAGCCCATGGCAAACCCAACGGTGAGGACCAGGGCATAGCCGTATTCATTTTTCCTGGGCTGATAATACTTCAGCACATTTTTGACCAGGACGCAGGAGGCCACCAGCAACAGCCCGTAGATCAATCCGGAAATAATTGCCTTTTGAAGAGCCATCCCGGAATATTGCAGCAACAGGACCTGGAAAATCGTGTAAACTCCAGCCAGGATCGATACCGGAACCAGGGTCCTTGGTCTTCTGAGGAGGTTCACCGTCACGGTCTTTCGGGTTTTGTGTTCATCCAGTTTTTGTGGGGATGGGCCAATGGGTGTTCAATAACTCCTGATTTCAATGCCTCCGAAAATGGTGGCCCCCCGCAGCACCAGGATCTTTCCAGGGTCCTGGGAGGCCACAATGACATCCCGCTTGTCGTCAGTCCCACCGAACAGGATCAGGATTTCTGACCTCACCGTCCAATGGGGAGGAAGGATCAGTTTGGTCCCTCCGAAAATCTGGGTGATGGTCAGCTGGACCTGGCCTGAAAGGTCACATTGAGAAAGGTCAATCTCGGATCCGCCCAGGATGTTGGTTACGGTCCCTCCCAAAAAACGGGGAGTGGATACTTTTTTGCTCACCCCGCCGAATACCGCTGTGGTAGAAAAATAATCCTCCCGATCCGGACTCCCCGCGCCGGGGGGCGGAGGGCTTCCGGGGCCCGGATCTCCGGATCCGGAAACGGGAAATCCGGACAGGGTTCTTCTTCCCCGGATATGCCCCCCCAGGATGAGGATCAGGCCGACCCCGATGATGCAAATGGGCCACGCGTAAATTTCCAGGGAAAGGGAAGGGTTGATCTCATTGGTAAGGAAAATACCCCCGATCAGCAGCAGGATCGCCCAGGTCAGGTTACGAAACCCGTGTCGGAGGCCGTTGAACAGTCCGATCACGATCAGGATCATCGGCCAGCTGAAAAGCCAGGGTGGGGTCTGGTATCCGGCCTGGGACAGCAAACGGTCCGTAAGGACGAACAGGCCTACCACAATGAAGCCCATTCCAACCCAGATGCCCCGTTCGCGTTTCCTGAAAGAATTATTATCGGCCATGATATCAGGTAAAGATCCCGCTTCCTCCGGGAGGATGGAGCAAGACGATATTTCCCAGGAAAGTGGTGCCGTCCAATATGATCGTTTTTGCGGGATTGGGAGTGCCGACATTCTCTCTTTTATCCTCCACATTTCCAAGAACCGCAACAATCCCGGATTTTACGGTCCAATGCCGGGGCACGATGATTTTGATTACCCCCAGGACCGAGGTGAGGTCGAATTTGATCTGGCCATCGAAATCCGCCTGCCCCAGGTCGATCAGGGCATTTCCCAGGACAGCGGTGATATCTCCGCCCCGAAGGTGCTTCGTGGTTGAATTCCTTCTCAGGTTGCCCATAAAAGCAGTGACGTCGAGGAATTCATCATCGGTCCCCATCAGGCTTCCCGGAGCTGGATCAGGAGGATAAGGTGGTCCAAAGGAAGGATTGGAGGCTGGATTGCCCACGGGATTCCCCGGGGAACCAGGGGCTGGAGCGACCGGGTTTCCGGGTGGCGGAACAACCGGGGGAAATCCGCCACGGTAATCGAACCGGGATTCCCAGCGATGCCAGCGGTGCCAGCGGGACCGGGACCCCCCGGAAACCAGCCACAGACCGAACAGGATGATGCCCAGAGGCCAGATATATCTTTTATAATCTCCCGGCAGATAGCCGGTATGTTCCAGCAGGAAAACGCCGCCGATCAGCACGAGGATCGCCCAGGAAATCCCACGGAATCCGTTGGAAATGCCGATGAAAAAACCAATTCCGACCAGGATCATCGGCCAGGTGAAAAACCAGTCCGGAAAAGGATAACCGTAATGGTTCATAGCCCTGGAGGCCAGGATAAAAAGGCCGATACACACGATGAAGACCCCCGGCCAGCCCCCCCAGTTCCGCACCCTGTTGCCCGGATAGCTCATAAATATGGATTTCAGGCAAAACTAGGAAGCCGTAACGCTTCCTGCAAGGGATTAAAGGCCATCCGGGCGGATTCCTCGGTGAACAGCAGGTAATTCCCGTCCAAACCGGACCGGGAGCTATAATTCAACGGTTACGGCTTCCCCGGCTATTCCGAGTTCGCGGAGGGCTTCCTGCATATCCTTCACCATGGGATCCGGCCCGCAGATGTAGAATTTGCGATTCAGGTCGGGGATTTTGCTGCGGATCCATTCCGAATCGATCCGGCCATGTTCAAACCCGGGTTCAGCCCTGTCGCTCAGGATATTGATGAAATGATCTCCCAGCATCCGGGAGAATTCTTCTTTCAGGATGATGTCTCCTGAAGTCTTATTGGCAAAAAGCAGCTGGTTGCCGCCGATTTTCCCTTCTTCCCTGAGCTGCCTGAAGATGGCGATAAAGGGCGTCACGCCCGCTCCCCCCGCAATAAACACGCCTTCCCCCCGGTACTGGATGGCTCCCCATACATCCCTCAGAACCAGGCCATCCCCAGGCTTCAGGGTACCCAATTTGTTGGTGACCCCCGGGTGGTCACGGTATATCTTGATCGTGAATTCCAGGTTGGGCCACGCGTTCAGGCTGGTAAAGGTGAATGGCCGTTTTTCTTCCTCCCATCCCCGCTGGTTGATCGAAAGCTCGGTGGCCTGACCGGGGACGAACCGGTACCCGGAAGGTTTTTCCACCTTGAACCGGATCACGTTGTGCGTGACCGGTTCCATGGAGATTATTTTAACCTGGTGCATTTCCATAAAGGAGATTTTGAAAGAGGGGCCAGGGCCCAGGGCCCTACCGGCCGGTAAAAATAAGGGATGCACCCCACCGGACCATAGAGACTGGCAAAATCCAGGCCGGCAACGTCTCCGATTCGCCCCAGGCTATCCTTTCCGGGATTATCTTTGCCTCCAATTCCCTCCCGTGAAATTCAAAAGCCTCCCTTATGGTATTTTGATTTGCCTTACCCTGATCCAGGGGCCCATTTTTCCTGCCCAGGGTCAGGGGGGAACCCTGAGCCTTCCGCAAGGCCTGTGCCGGATCATCAAAGGGGTCCCCCGGCTGATCTCCAGCCAGTTCGGATTTACAGAAGGGCCCTGTTCTGACCGGATGGGAAACATCTTTTTCACCGACCAGCCCAACAACCGCATCTGGGAATATGACATTTCGGGAAAACTTTCCCTGTTCCTGGAACCGGCGGGCCGTTCCAACGGAATGGCCTTCGACCGAAAAGGAAATCTGATCACCTGCGCTGATGAGCAGGAGCAGCTTTGGTCCATCAGCCCGGATCGGAAAATCCGGGTGCTGGTCAGGGATTACCAGGGAAAAAGACTGAATGGGCCGAATGATGTCTGGGTCGATCCCCACGGGGGCATGTACCTGACCGATCCCTATTACCAGCGGAGTTACTGGAAAAGGATCCGTCCAGACCTGCCGGGAGCCTATGTTTTCTACCTTGCGCCGGGAAGTTCCTCCCTCAGGCCCGTGGCCACCGATCTGGTCAAGCCCAACGGAATCATGGGGACCTCGGACGGGGCCCACCTCTATGTTGCCGATATCGGCGCAGGAAAAACCTACCGGTACCGGATCGCTGCGGACGGCAGCCTGGAAGAGAAGGAACTTTATGTGAGCCAGGGATCGGACGGAATGACCATGGATGCCCGGGGGGATCTTTACCTGACCGGAAACGGGGTGACGATTTATGACCCTTCCGGGAAGAAACTTTGCCAAATCCCCATTCCGGATCCCTGGACTTCCCATGTTTGCTTCGGGGGCACACATGATGACCAGCTTTTCATAACCGCTACCCATTCCCTTTATTGGCTCCCCATGCGGGTTCAGGGTTCCAGGCAGGCAAACAGGTATCCATGAGCCGGTTTATCCCCCGATCCGGTTGGACTGTACCATTTTCGCACGGGGGCTGTTCGGAAGCGAACAGATGCTGAATTCGGTGCAGGCATAAGCTGTTTAGAATAAGACATCCTTTATTTGGCATAAGATTTTGTAACCAGATGGGTATCCCGGTTTCTTTCCCTGGGGAAGACCCGATAATCCTTCCAGCCTGCCACCATGATCAGGACCCAGATGAAAATCATTTTCAGGACCTTGTGGAAAAGCAGGGCTTTCACCCTGATCAATATCGCCGGCCTCGCTATAGGCATGGCCGCCTGCCTGCTCATCCTCCAATATGTCAGTTTCCAGCTCAGTTTCGACCAGTTCAATAAGCATATCGGGGACCTGTACCGGGTCGTGAATGACCGCTACCAGAATGGAAAGCTGATCCAGCATGGAACCATTACCTATTCCGGGGTGGGGCCCGCAATGAAGTATTATTTCCCGGCGGTAACTGATTTCACCCGCGTGGAAAATTCCCGGGAAGCGGTGCTGGCCTATGGAAACAGGAGAATTTCGCAAAATGGGATGATTTTCGTGGACCCCTCCTTTTTTGCGATGTTTTCCTATACCTTCCTGGCGGGCAATCCAGCCACTGCCCTTCGGGAACCCTACACGGCGGTGATCTCTGCCTCCCTGGGATCAAAGTTGCTGGGATACCGCGTCACCAATTACAGTGACCTGGTGGGAAAAGCCTTCAAGATCAATGATGATTCCCAGCTGACCCGGATCACCGCGGTGATCGCAGATCCTCCCGAAAATTCCCATCTGCCCTTCACGCTCGCGGTATCCTGGAGCACCCTGGTGGCCTATGGCTGGAAACAGGCAGCCTATGATTTCACGGACTCGGATTTCTGGCAATATATCATGCTGCGACATGGCACGGATCCCCGGACCATCGATGCGCAGATGGCAGGATTCAGCATGAAATATTTTCAGGGAAACAAGATTTCGGGAAGTGTGGAGCGTTTTTATTTGCAGCCCCTTTCACGGGCCCACCTGTATTCCGATATGGAATATGAGATCGGAAAAACCTCCAGCGGAACCGTGGTCTGGGGACTGCTGCTGATCGCTATTTTCATCATCCTGATCGCCTGGGTGAATTATATCAATCTGGCCACCGCCAGGTCCCTCGAAAGGGCCCGGGAGGTGGGGGTCAAAAAAGTACTGGGTTCCACCCGAAACCAGCTCATGGGCCAGTTCATGGCGGAGTCCGTACTGGTCAACCTGGCTGCACTTTCCCTCTCGGTAGTCCTGGTTCTGCTTCTTCAGCCCTCCTTCAATACCCTCCTGGGCCAACCTCTTTCCCTTTCCTTTCTGTTCACCCGGGGGCTCAACGGTTACTTCATCCCTGCGGGGCTCACCCTGCTGATCCTTTCCGGGATCCTGATTTCCGGATTCTACCCGGCATTCGTCCTTTCCTCCTTCCAACCCTCCCGGGTCATCAAGGGAGAATACGGATTCAGTGGAAAGGGGGCCACCCTGAGGAAAGCCCTGGTGGTGGGCCAGTTCGCGATCACCGCGATGCTGATCAGCGGTTCGGCCATAGTTTACCGCCAAATGAATTTTGTGAACCTGCAGAAGCTGGGAATGAACCTGGACCAGGTGGTGGCGATCCGTTCCCCGGCCCTGACCCCCTGGGATTCCACTTTTATTGAAAGGGCAAACACCTTCAAAAACGAGGCTGGAAGGCTACCCCGGGTCAAAGGGGTGAGTTTTGCAAACCGGCTTCCGGGTGTTGAAATGGGCAGGGATTTTAATATCCACCGACAGGGCGCCGACCCGGCGCATCATTTAACCTCAAGGGTAAACCTGGTGGACGAAAATTACCTCAAAGTGTATCAAATCGCCCTGATCCGGGGCCGGAATTTCGTTGCCTCCGATTTTAATATCGATTTTAACAAAATCCATAATGTGATTATCAACAGCCAGGCCGTCCGGCTTTTCGGTTTTGGATCGGCGCAAAATGCCCTGGGTCAAATACTCATGGACGGGGACAGGAACTGGACCGTGGTGGGAGTGATCGGAGATTTTCACCAGAAATCCCTCCGTTACCCCCTGGAGCCCCTGTTGCTGATTCCCGGGTACAATACCAATGATCCCATTTCCATTAAGGTCAGCCCGATAGACCTCCCTGGAACCCTCGCATCCCTCAAATCCATCTATGACCGCCTGTTCCCAGGAAATTATTTCGGTTATTCCTTCATGGATGACCAGTTCAGGGCTCAATACAATGACGACCTGTTGTTCGGAAAAGTCTTTGGAATATTCGCCGGGTTCGCGATCCTGGTAGCGTGCCTGGGCCTTTTCGGACTTTCCCTTTATTCCATAACGAGAAGGACCCGGGAGGTGGGGATCCGGAAGGTTCTGGGAGCTTCAGTTTCCCGGATTGTGGTGCTTTTTTCCGGAGATTTCATATGGCTTATCGTGATCGCAAACCTGATCGCGGTCCCGGTCACCTGGCTGGCAATGACCGGATGGCTTCGCAATTATGCTTACAGGATCACCATCGGCTGGCCCATTTTCGGGATCGTATTGGGTGTTTCTCTTCTCATCGCCCTGTCCACCATCAGCATCCATGCTGTCAGGGCGGGCCTTGCAAATCCGGTCCGGAGCCTGCGCTCCGAATGACGGGGACAGGTTTCAAAACCAATTCCTGTTCCGGGTTGGCAAATTTCCACCAATTACAATTCCCGGTTTTGGCCGGAACAATATCGTTTCTCAAAAACAAAGCCATTTTGAAATGCTGGCATTTTAGGGTAATTTCCGCAATATCCCTTCAGGATGTCAGACATCGAATTGATCACCAGGGAACTCATCACCTTCCGGGATGAACGCAATTGGAAACAATTCCATGATAGCCGGAATCTGGCGATCGCCATTTCCATAGAGGCTGCAGAGCTCAATGAACTGTTCCTTTGGAAGGATGGGAAAGCCTGCGAAGAGGTTGAAAAAGAAAAAATAAAGGAAGAGCTTGCCGATATTTTAGCTTTCTCTTTTCTTCTCGCCGAAAAGCATCAATTTAATGTCAGGGAAATCGTAATGGAAAAAATCAGGAAGAATGCAGAAAAATATCCCGTCGAAAAGGCAATGGGAACCTCCAAAAAATACACCGAGCTATAAATCCAGCCCTGCTTAATCCTCAAAATGATCATTTACCAGAAAACCAAGGAAGGGTTCAGCAACGATATCCTCACCAATAATATCGATGGCATCATTTCCGGGGAATTGAAACGGTTGGCCGGTAAAAGGGTGGCTCCGAATGAAATCATGTCCTTCAGGAATTCCCTGCCTTTTATGGACAAAGTGCTCCAGGACAGGGAAATTCCCGAAGACTGCGGAATTTCCATCGAGTATCATATCCCCCAAACCTCAAAACGGGTGGATTTCATTATTTCCGGCTCGGATGGGCAAAGGGATAATGTGGTTATCATCGAGCTGAAACAATGGTCGGAAGCAAAAAGGACGGCCATGGATGGAATTATTGAAACCCGTTTCCATGGCCGTTCCAGTCCTACCAATCATCCCTCATACCAGGCATGGTCCTACGTTGCATTTTTAAACTCCTTCAATGAAACCGTCCTGGAGGAATCGATTTTTCTCCAACCCTGCGCCTACCTGCATAATTATCCCCCGGATAACACCATTACCCATGATTTTTACAGGGAATGGCTCAGCAAGGCGCCGGTTTTCCTGAAACCAGATGCCGTTAAGCTGAGGAATTTCATCAAAAGGTTCATCAGGTACGGCGATAAACGAAAAACCCTTCTCAGAATTGACAAAGGCAAATTAAGGCCATCGAAAACCCTCTCCGAAAGCCTCCGGTCGATGATGGGTGGAAATAAGGAATTTATCCTCATAGATGATCAAAAGGTCGTGTACGAAATGGCGCTCCGCCTGGCCATAAATTCAAATAAAAAAAACAAGCGGGTTCTGATCGTTGAAGGGGGACCGGGTACCGGTAAATCCGTTGTAGCCGTTAACCTGCTTGTGGAATTGAATAAGCGGGGTTGTCTGGCACAATATGTCACCAAAACCAGCGCCCCAAGGGAGGTTTATTTTAATAAGCTTGGGGGGTTCCGGAAAATGGCAGAATTAAAAAATCTGTTCGTGAGTTCAGGAGCATTCATGAAGACTCCCAGAAATACAATCCCGGCCCTGATCGTTGATGAGGCCCATCGTTTAACCGAAAAGACCGGGTTCCTGAAAATGGGCAATAACCAGATCAGGGAAATAATCGACTCCTCCCTATTCTCTGTCTTTTTCATCGACGAGGATCAGCGGGTCCATATAAACGATTATGGAGAATGCAGGCTGATTGAAAAATTCGCTAAAATGGCCGGCGCCAGGGTCACGAAAATGGATTTGCCTTCCCAATTCCGGTGCGGCGGGTCGGACGGCTACCTGTCCTGGCTGGACCAGATGTTGCAGATCAGACAGACAGCGAATGAAACTTTCCGGTCAAAAGATTTTAATTACGATTTCAGGGTAATAAACAGCCCGGTCGAGCTCCGGGACCTGATTATGGCCCAAAATAAGGAAAACAACAGGGCAAGGCTGGTGGCTGGCTACTGCTGGGATTGGGAAAGTAAAAATAATCCAGAAGCATACGATATTACAATTCCTCCCTTTGATTTCAAGATGAGGTGGAACCTGAAGTCCTATGGACCCACCTGGATCATCGATCCCCATTCCGTGAATGAAATCGGCTGCATTCATACCTGCCAGGGGCTGGAAGTGGATTATATCGGGGTGATCATTGGATGGGATTTAATTTTCCGGAATGGCAAAGTGCTTACCGACCCTTCCAAAAGGTCAAAAGACGATAAATCGATCTTTGGCTATAAAAAGAGATCCCGTGAAAAACCGGACCAGACCCGGGTCCTTTTAAACGCGATCATAAAAAACACCTATCGCACCCTGATGACCCGGGGGATGAAGGGTTGTTATGTCTACTGTATGGATGAAGGCCTGCAGGATTATCTGAAAGGAAACACCAATTTAAGTCAGAAAAGGAATGGCCCAGATGCGAGGACAACAAATTACAAATGATCTTCAGTCACAATTTATTCAAAAACGGTTCGTTTTCCAGCATCAGCCTGAAATTATCGGGGCTTACAATGGCATCGTGGGGTTTTAGGCTGTGGATAAAAATAAGCGGGTGGTCCTTATAATCTGCCGGTACAAGAGCTGTTTCTTCAACCTGGAAATATGGAATCTTTTCCGAATCAAGCCATTTCATCATCATACGGGTTTCGTCCCTTGTACCTCCGTGATCGGTATATAGATTGGTAAAACGGTGGGCTTCATTTTCTCTGATCCAATCCATGAAAATATCCGTTTCACCGTATAGGGCATCAAAAAGCATCACCCCATCGACCGGCATTTGACCATTTTTAATGATCCGAGCCATTACCCGGTAAGCGCCGCTGTGCCCTCCCAGCAAAATATGGCCTGGTTTACACTTTTTTCCAATGATCCTTTTTGCTTTCAATCCCCCGATTACATCGGCCACCAGGGCTTTAAATTCGCCGGGGGTTTCCAGTTTACCCCCGTAACTATCCGGTGCATTGCGTGCTGTTTCGGCCAAAACAAGTACCCCATTGCGTTTGGAGGCAATGAATTGCCTGGTTAACAGGTATTTCACGGAGGCGCTGTCCACATTGCTCCGCCATCCATGGAACCAAAAAACCAGGTCGACCGATTTTCTTGCGTGAAGGTTTCCGGGGGCAACAATCAACACCGAGCTATCCCGGTAATGTTCGGCGGTGGTGTATAAAACGCTGTCATAAACATGGCCGTTGCTTCTCCCGGTGTCCGGGAAGGAAGTATGGGGAGAATAAATATGGAAGGTAACGGCGCCGGCAACATCCTGCCCAAATGATTCGCCCCATCCAAAAAGGATCAATAATAAAATGGTCAGCCCTGATCTCATTTTCGAAAGATTTTTATTTCCTGTCTTTGGAACCCAGATGGCTCATCTTTGCCGCATTTTTATTCCTGAAAATAATCACAGGAATTTTAAAATTTCAGGTGGGCCGCCCCTTCCCTTGGCCCACAATTCCGATGGCCCTTTTAATTTCCCCGGAGGTTTCCTCAGAAAGAAGGCGGTGGCCTTTTGGAAGGATCACCATTTCTAAACCAGGCTGTCCATGAAATACGGACCTCCCCAACGCTACCGGACTGACGCGGTCAAATTGGCCATAGACCAGCAAAAGGGAGGTGCCCCGGGCTTTCATCAAAGCCTTTACCTTGGGCACATTGGGATTCATCCCCATCATGGAGGTCCAGACCTCATATACCTGCTTTCTTTTTTCAGGAGTATCCATGTTCTGCCTGAAAAACCGTATCACGCTTGCGTTGAAAAATCCAACCCTCCTTCCCGCCCTGATGAGCCGGAACAGGAAGGTGGGGTGCCTCAACAGGAAATGGAAAACCCGGTTGCTCCATGACGTCGCCGTGGCAAGCCGGTACCAAAAATGGTCTTTCAGACCATCAGGAGCCAGCAACACCAGGGAACTGACCAGCCCGGGAACCATTCCTTCTGCGCAGAGCACAAATCTTGCGCCCAGGCTGTTGCCCAATAAACAAGCCTGCTTTTTACCAAAGCGGTCCAGAATGAGGCCGATCAATGCTCCCAGATCTTCAGGGGTGAATATGGGTTCCTTCCAGATCGTTTCCCCATGACCGGGCAAATCCACAGCAGCCATGGTAAAGTCTTCTCCTTCCTCCGGGGCAAGGCAATCGAAACTATGACAGGTCTCCCCGAACCCGTGGAAGCAAAGCACCAGAGGATCCCCTGACCCGGCTGAAATCCCATGGATCCGGTTTTGCCTGAACATGATATCGAAACCGTTCATCGGGAATTGGTATTAACCGGGAACCAGAATATTCAGGCCTGATTCCAGGGAAACCAGGAAGAATTTCGAAAGCATTCAGGGTTCAATTTTCCCAAATCTTGCGCAATAATTTTTGATAGTCCGGATGATCCCTGAGGGAAGGGGCAACCGGCCATGGCAGGTGTTTGAGGGTGACAATGGTAGGATCGGTGGTGTAAGCCTCTTCCAGGTATTTCAGGGCCTGGTCCAGGTCTCCCAAAAGGCCTGCCGAAAGGGCCATAAAGGCCAGACCCAGATATTCCTTCTTCAACCTGTCTGTCATTTCATTCATCAGGATCCTGGCTTCTTCCTGATGGCCGGAAAGGCAACAGGTCCATATCAGTCCATGGACCGCCCATTGGTGCCTGTTTGAAATTTTCATGGCAAATTTGAACGCATCCCCGGCATCATCAAAGCTCCCCTGGGCAAGATAGGAATGGCCCATGGTGAAATGGGAAAGGAAAGTATTGGCATCCTGGCCGATGCTGATCCGGGCGATCTGAATGGCTTCCTCATATTTGCGGGCGCAAAACAGGATCAGGGCATAACCCGACTGGGTGATCGCGCTGAAGGGTTCCAGCTCGACGGCAATGCGGGCATGCTTTTCAGCTTCCTCAAAACGCCCTTCCAGGAAAGAATAATAAAATAGTGCGAACCAATAATGTCCAAGCGCATAGCTGGGGTTCAGTTCAATGGACTTCTCAAAATTCCTTTTACCCTCCGGCCCATTGAATTTATAACCGGCATAATAATAACCCAGGGAGGTATACGGTTCACAAAGCGTCCCGTCCAGACGGATGGCCTCCTCGGCGGCGTCCTTGGCCATCGGCATGACCTCCAAAGGAGCTTTCTGGCTGTAATACCCCAGCAACAGGCATACATTGGCGTATTCCGAATAAGCCAGGGCAAATTCAGGGTCCAGTTTGATGGCATCTTTCAGAAACTGCAGCGCCAGAACCAGGGAGCTTCCCCTTCGGTTCAGGTGGAACCGGCCTTTCAGATAAAGTTCATAGGCATCGGGGTTGAGGGTATGGACTTTGGCAATGATATCTCTTTCCTTTCCCAGGAGGGTGACCCTCAGTTTTTCCGTGATGGCGAGCGCGATATCCTCCTGAATAGCGAAAATATCATCCATGTTCCGGTCATACCTTTCGGACCAAAGGTTGAACCCGTCCTCCACGTTGATGAGCTGGGCGGTAATCCTCAGGCGGTTCCCCTGTTTGCGGACACTTCCTTCCAGGACCGTGCTGACTCCCAGCTTTTCCCCGACCCCCCTCAGGTCCCCGTTTTTTCCCTTGAACTGAAAGGAGGATGACCTCCCGGCCACCCTGAGATCCTTTAAATGGGAAAGCGAATTGAGAATTTCCTCTGCGATCCCATCGCTGAAATATTCCTGCTCCGGATCAATGCTCATATTCACGAAGGGAAGGACCGCAATGCTTTTTTGGGGAACGGCCCGGAGGATGGCGCCCCGGGCGGGGGCCGTGTCCTGCCGGGTGGAATCCTTTTCTATGACGACCTCATAGATATTGACCGGGTCCTTGACATTTTTCAGAACTTCCTGGCGGACGAACCGGGAGGCAATCCCCTTTTTGTTGGCGATATTGCTGTAAACGGACTCCGATACCCATATTCCTCCCACCGGAGCAATGGACTGGAGCCGGGCGGCTATATTCACCCCGTCGCCAAATACATCCTCATTTTCAAAGACTACTTCTCCCTGGTGGATCCCGATCCGGAGATGCAGCCCTTCAATGTCCTGGGCGGCCTGATGGATCATGCCTGCGCACCACACCGCATCAGAAACGGTTGAAAAACTGGCCAGGATCCCATCCCCGATCTCCTTGATCCATTTTCCCCCGTATTGTGCGATGAGGGGCCTCTGGACTCCCCGGTTGGTGTCCAGAAGATCGATCGCCTTCCTTTCATCCTCCCCCATTAAAGCAGTATACCCGACAATATCGGTGAACATAATCGCGGCCAATTGACGGGAGCTCGGCATTCAGCAGAAGGGGTTCATGAAGGTAAGTTAATCAAATTAGAGCACCATCCTCCCGAAGAGATTGCCCAAAATCAGGTCCGGGGATCAAGAGTTCTGTCCCTGATCTCCCTTGGCATAGTCCCGGCCCCGCCTGGCGGGATCCCATTCCTCCCCGATTGCAGAATTTCTTCCAGGAGAGGAACGAGCATCCTGGCCCAAAGGCCGTATTGGAGGGCGGAGGGGTGCAATCCATCCGGTGCGATCATGGCGGGGTCTGGACCGAGGCGGCGGCTCAGGCTGGTTATATCGATCCACCGGGATCCATAACGGCCAGAAAGGTCGCGGTTCACCCGGTTGAAGGAATCAATGGCCGCAGCAATCTGAACGGAGTCCCGGGAGGGATCATTGCGGGCAAAGGGAGTCACTGCCCAGTCCGGGATGGAAACCACAATCACATTGCCAGGCCTGTCCCCGGCAAATCCAATGGCTTTGCGCAGGATCAATTCCATGTTTTCGGCATATTCATTTACGGGGTAGCCCCGGTACTGGTCATTGACTCCAATGAGCAAAACAACGGCATCAAAATCCGACCCCGGATCTCCTTCGGCAATCCCCCGAACCAGGTCCGCGCAGGTCCAACCCGGAACTGCCAGAATTCTTGGTGCACCGATCAGGATCCCGTCCTCTTTCAGAAGAGCACCTGCCTGGTCGATGCACCCAGCTCCTTCGGGGGCGCCCTCCCCTGCCATATAGCTGTCCCCCAATGCCAGGACCCGAAGTGGCCCGGTTAACGGTTTTTGTGAAATTGCCGAAAGCGTCATGGTCGATAAACCGGTCAGCGATGATAGGGAAAAACACCCGGTTTACGAAAAATGGGGCTGACTCCGGTCCCGCAAGTCATGGGAAACCGGTGAAGAACTATATTTGAACCATGAATAAGATCAGGGTAAAAAATCCCGTCGTGGAAATGGACGGGGATGAAATGACAAGGGTGATCTGGAAATCCATCAAGGAAAAACTGATCCACCCCTATCTGGAACTGGATATTCATTACTTCGACCTGGGGGTGGAAAACCGGGACGCAACCGGGGACCAGGTCACCGTCGATGCTGCCCATGCGATCCTGAATTGCGGGGTAGGCATCAAATGCGCAACCATCACTCCGGATGAGGGAAGGGTGCGGGAGTTCGGCCTCAAACAAATGTGGAAATCACCCAACGGGACCATCCGGAATATCCTGGACGGGACCGTATTCCGGGAACCGATTGTAATTTCCAATATACCTAGGTTGGTACCCAACTGGACTGCGCCGATCTGCATCGGGAGACATGCTTTCGGGGATCAGTACCGGGCCACCGACTTCCTGACGCCAGGTAAGGGAAAGCTCACCATCCGCTTTGAGGGGGAGGATGGAAAATTGATCGAGCACGAAGTGTACCAATTCCAGGGAAGCGGCGTGGCACTTGCCATGTACAATACCGACGATTCCATCCGGGGATTCGCGAGAGCCTGCTTCAATCAGGCCCTCCTGAAAAAATGGCCCCTGTACCTTTCCACCAAGAATACGATCCTGAAGAAATATGATGGAAGATTCAAGGATATCTTCCAGGAAATCTTCGAACAGGAGTTCCGGGAGCGTTTCCTGGAGGAGGATCTGACCTACGAGCATCGCCTGATCGATGACATGGTGGCCAGTTCCCTCAAATGGCATGGCAATTTCGTATGGGCCTGCAAGAATTATGACGGGGATGTCCAGAGCGACACCGTAGCCCAGGGATTCGGATCCCTGGGACTGATGACCTCGGCCCTGACCACCCCGGACGGGAAGGTCATGGAAGCCGAAGCGGCCCATGGCACGGTTACCCGCCATTACCGGGAATACCAGGCCGGAAGGCCCACCTCAACCAATCCCATCGCTTCCATCTTTGCCTGGACCCGGGGCCTTCAGTTCCGAAGCATCCTGGATAACCAGCCGGAGCTGGAGGGATTCTGTAAGACCCTGGAGCAGGTTTGCGTTGAAACGGTGGAAAACGGCCATATGACCAAGGATCTGGCTGTTTGCATTCATGGCAACAAGGTAAAACCCGGAAAAGATTATTTATTCAC
>JANWKA010000004.1 GCA_025451655.1 Chitinophagaceae bacterium
ATTCGGGATTATTTCGGAAAAATGGGATTCACCGGAGCCATCCTGGGCTCCTCAGGAGGGGTGGACAGCGCGGTGACCCTTGCACTTTCGGTCGAAGCCCTGGGAAAAGAAAGGGTCAGGGCCCTGCTCATGCCCTCTCCTTTTTCCACAGAACATTCCATCCGGGATGCCCTGGAGCTTTCGGACCGGTTGGGGAATAAGGCAGAAGAGGTCAGGATCGACGGAATATTCAGCCGGTTTCTGGAAACCCTGGAGCCCCTGTTCGGTACCAGCGATCCGGGCCTTTCTGAAGAAAACCTCCAGGCCCGGATCCGGGGCAATACCCTGATGGCCCTGGCCAACCGTTTCGGCCTGATCCTGCTCAATACCTCCAATAAAAGTGAGCTCTCTACGGGCTATGGAACTCTGTATGGGGATATGGCCGGGGGTCTATCCGTTATCGGGGACCTGTATAAGACCCAGGTTTACGCGATGGCCCGGTTCCTGAACCGGAAAAAAAGAATCATTCCGGAAAATATCCTGCAGAAGGCCCCTTCCGCCGAGCTGCGGCATGGGCAGAGGGACACGGATTCCCTGCCGGATTACGAAATCCTGGACCCGGTACTCTATTCCTATATCGAAAAAAGGCTGGGCCCCAGGGAAATCGCCGCTGCCGGATATGACGGCCCCCTGGTGGACAGGGTCCTGAAGCTGGTCAACGGAAGCGAATACAAGCGGAACCAGTTCTGCCCCATCCTGCGGGTCTCCCTGAAGGCCTTCGGGATGGGCCGCAGAATGCCGATCGTGGGCAAATACCTGGGATGAATTCCGGGTAGGAGGATGGCAGGGCAGCCCATCCTCCAAATGGATTTAGTTTACCTTACCTTCTAATTGGGGAAAACCGGGGATTCAGCCCTTTTTCCCGGAACCGTTCATTCTCGTTTTTGGTCCGACATCCTTTCCAGCAGCAAATTCAAAAACTTAATCCATGCATAGCATTATAACCTGGATCATTACTATGCCCCCCGGAGGCCAGAAGAAACTCGTTTTTGGTTTCAGCGTCAAATATCCAAAAGATGAAACCGTGGTGCTGGAATAGGATGTTCATATCCTGGATCTCCTCGCTCAAGGGGTGATCGGGAATTTGCTGTTCAGCGGCCCTTTTCGGGCTTTCCCAAATTTTCCTAAATTGGAACCATGAACCTTTCCAGAAGAAGCCTGATCCGCATGCTTGGGACTGCAATCCCGGCAGCAGCGATCACCCGGGCCTTCGGCAAAAACCCCTTATTTGCATCCCGAAGCCCTGCAAATCAGCCCTTTCAACCTACCCGGGAATCCCTTGCCTCCTATGAAATTCCGGAATGGTTTGGCAAGGCCAAGTTTGGCATTTGGGCGCACTGGGGTCCCCAATCCGCCCCTGAATATGGGGATTGGTATGCCCGCAACATGTATATGCAGGGCAGCGATCAATACGATTATCACGTAAAGCGTTATGGGCACCCTTCCAAATTCGGATTCAAGGATATCATCGGCACCTGGAAGGGGGAGCGGTTCGATCCGGATTTCCTGATTGGCCTGTATAAGAAAGCCGGGGCCAGGTATTTCATGAGCATGGGGGTACACCATGACAATTTCGATCTTTGGAATTCCGCGCATCACCGCTGGAACGCAATGCGGATGGGTCCGAAAAGGGATATCGTCGGTGAATTCCGGGCAGCCGCCCTGCGCCACGGATTGAAATTCGCGGTAAGCGATCATCTCTGGATCAGCTATAAATGGTTTTCCACCAGCCATGGACATGATGCCACCGGCCCGCTTTCCGGGGTTCCCTATGACGGCACCGATCCCCGGTTCGCGGACCTGTACCATGATACCCCAAAAGTATATACCGAACTGAGCTGGGACGATACGGGCATTCCGGAGGCCTGGAAAATCACCTGGCATTCCCGGATCAGGGACCTCATTGACCATTACCATCCGGACCTCCTTTATTGCGACGGGGCCATTCCTTTTGACCGGTATGGACTCGACATTGTAGCACACCTTTATAATACGAATGCAGCCGCCCATGGAGGGAAGACCCAGGCCGTGTATACCAGTAAAAGGCAGCAGGATGCCGCGGTGGGCACCTGTGTCCTGGACGTGGAAAGAGGGGTGGTGGACGGGATCTGGCCCAGGCCCTGGCAGACGGACACCTGCATCGGCGACTGGCATTACAATGTCCGGGCCGTTTACAAGACCCCCAAGACCATTGTGGACATGCTGGTTGACATCGTCAGCAGGAACGGAAACCTGATGCTCAATTTTCCCCTGCCTTCCTCCGGCATGCTTGACGAAAGGGAACTGGCCATCCTGTCCGAGATCACAGCCTGGATGCGGATCAACAGTGAGGGGATCTATGATACCAGTCCCTGGAAGGTCTTCGGAACAGGCCCCGGTGCTGCTCCCAGGGCAGCGAGCTCCAGTTTCAACGAAAGCAAAAGGCCGCAACTGGGCTCCTCTGATCTCCGGTTCACCCGGAAAGGAAATTTACTCTATGTGTTTTTTATGGGATGGCCAGGGGGAAAACTGACCCTGAAAGATCTGGGACCCGGAGGGTCCCATGATATCGGTAAATTTGACAGGGTCAATCTTTGCGGTCATGAGGCAAACCTGGATTGCAAAGGAAACGGAAAGGACCTGGAAGTCGCCCTGCCGCCGGAACCACCCTGCAATTACGGGTATGCCCTTCGGTTCACTAGGAGTGCGTAGGCTCCACCCGGACCGCGGTGCCGTAGGCCAGCACCTCGGTGATCCCGGTCATCACCTCATTGGCGTCATACCGCATGGCGACAATGGCATTGGCCCCCATCGCCTCGGCATGGACCACCAGATGATCAAAGGCTTCCTGGCGGGCGGTTTCACAGAGATCCACGTAAATGCTGAGTTTCCCGCCCACCAGGGATTGCAATCCCCCGGCGATATTTCCCAGTACGCTGCGGGAACGAACGGTAATTCCCCGGACAATGCCCAGGTGCTGGGTGATCCGGTATCCATCCAGCTGGTTGGATGTGGTGATGAGTTGTCTGTCCATGATGCCTCTTTATCGAGAAATTAGTAATAATTCCCTAAATCCACCAGTTTATCTTTGCCTGAAAACCGCGCAGGAATGTTACAGGTTCAGGTGATCCGTCAGAACAGGGAGGAGGTGATCCGAAGGCTCCGGGTCAAAAATTTCAAGAACCTGGAACTCGTCGACGAGGTGCTTTCCCTGGATGAAGACCGAAAAAGGCTCACCCAGCAGTATGACGAGGGAAGGGCTACCCTGAACCGGCTATCCGACCAGATCAGCACCTTGTTCAAGGCGGGACAGAAAGCCCTTGGAGAGGAAAAAAAGGGGGAGACCACCACCGTCAAGCAGACCCTCGGGGAGGTCACCGAAGCCCTGCAGGTGGCCGAAGCCCGCCTCCAGGAATCTCTGGTTTTGCTGCCCAATCTTCCCCATGCCTCAGTTCCCCCGGGCAATACTCCAGGGGACAACGAGCTGGTCCGGGATTCCGGGACCCTGCCCGTCATTTCCGGAACCCCGCTTCCTCATTGGGAAATTGCCAGGATCTACCAGCTGATCGATTTTGACCTGGGGGCCCGGATCACCGGATCCGGTTTCCCGGTATACCGGGACCAGGGCGCCAGGCTCCAATGGGCCCTGATCCGCTTTTTTCTGGAATTTAACCGGTCCAGGGGGTACATGGAATATATGCCCCCGCTCCTGGTCAACCCGGCCACGGCCTTCGGCACCGGGCAGCTGCCGGATAAGGAGAGCCAGATGTATTTCGTGGAGGGGGACCAGTTCTACCTGATCCCAACCGCGGAACTGCCCCTGACCAATATTTACCGGGATGCCAACCTGAAGGCAGAAGAACTCCCTATCCGGATGACCGCATACAGTCCCTGTTTCCGCAGGGAGGCCGGATCTTACGGGAAGGATGTCAAGGGCCTCAACAGGCTTCACCAGTTTGAAAAGGTGGAAATTGTCCAGATCACCCACCCGGACCAATCCTATGAAGCCCTGGAAGGGATGGTCCGCCATGTGGAGGAATTGATCGGGTTGCTGGGCCTGCCCTACCGGATCCTCCGGCTTTGCGGTGGGGATATGAGCTTTGCGTCGGCCCTGACCTATGATTTTGAAGTTTGGTCCGTGGGCCAGCAGAAATGGCTCGAGGTCAGCTCGGTCTCCAATTTCGAGACGTTCCAGTCCAACCGGATGAAGATCCGTTTCCGGGATACGGATTCCCGGCCCAGACTGGTCCATACCCTGAACGGAAGCTCACTGGCACTTCCCCGGATCGTGGCTTCCCTGCTGGAACTGAACCAGGGACCGGAAGGAATCCGGATTCCGGGGCCCCTGCAACCTTTTTTCGGAAACGACCGGATCAGCCCGGTGCCCTGACCGGCAACCGGCACATATTTAATTTCCATGCGCCAGCATTTCCTCCCCAATGGAGATACCCTCACCATCCGGCCGGCCCAGGAGCAGGATGCCCCGGCCCTGCTCTCCATGTTCCGCCAGGCCGTGGAGGAAAGTGAATTCCTGCTCACCTCCCCCCAGGAAGTGAGGCTCCTGACCCTCTCCCAGGAACGGGAGTTCATCCGGTCCTTTCTCCGCAACCCCAACAGCCTGCTCCTGGTAGCCGTTGCCGCCTCCGGCCCGGTTGGGGTCCTGAGCGTGACCCAGTGCCGGGCCGCAAAACAGGCCCATGTCGGAGAATTGGGAATCACCGTGCTCCGGCAGCACTGGAACCTCGGGATCGGGCGCCGGATGGTCCAAACCATGCTGAACTGGGCCGGAGCACATCCGGTGATCCGCCTGATCCAGCTCGGGGTCTGTTCGTCCAATGAAAAAGCCCTCAGGCTTTATTCCAAATTCGGGTTCAGGGAAAAGGGAAGGCTGGAGAAAATGATCCGGCAGGCGGACGGGACTTACCATGACGTGGTGTACATGACCCTTTGGACCCATCCTTCGTGAGCACTTAAAAAATGATCCATATGAGCCATCCCGTTGAGGAGTTCAATGATTACAGGACCAGAATGAACGAATTGATTCTGGGCAAAAAAAACAAGGTGATCAACCGCCTTTTCAACCTGGATACCAATACCTATGAAGAAGGGGTACTGCCCCAGGCAACCAAGGAAATGCTGGGCCTTGTAGCCAGCATGGTATTACGCTGTGACGATTGCATCCGGTATCATCTCGGGAAATGCCATGAGCAGGGAATCGGCACCGAAGCGATCTATGAAATCTTCGCGGTGGCCAATATCGTGGGAGGAACCATCGTGATCCCCCATACCAGAAGGGCGGCAGAATACTGGGAATTCCTCCTTGCTCCGGACCGGCCGATGGGAAATTGAGTAATATTTCCGAATTTTGCAGGATCTCATTCCCTCTCAATGGAAACATCAGTTGTGCCCTCCCCGGCCCTTACGGCCAAGGATTTTGCCACGGACCAGGAAGTTCGCTGGTGCCCCGGTTGCGGGGATTATTCCATCCTGAAGCAAGTTCAGACCATCATGCCCGGCCTGGGCATCCCCAGGGAGCGGATCGTGATCATTTCAGGCATCGGATGCTCTTCCCGGTTTCCCTATTACATGAATACCTATGGCATGCACTCGATCCATGGCAGGGCGACTGCCATCGCATCCGGTCTGAAGGCATCCCGGCCCGAATTGAGCGTCTGGATCGTGACAGGGGACGGGGACGGGTTGTCCATCGGAGGCAACCACATGATCCATATCCTGAGGCGGAATTTTGATGTGAACATCATGCTGTTCAATAACCAGATCTATGGCCTGACCAAGGGCCAGTATTCTCCCACCTCAGAACTCAACAAGGTCACCAAATCGACCCCTTTCGGCAGCATCGATCATCCCTTCAACCCGCTTTCACTCGCCCTGGGAGCCGGCGCGAGTTTTGTTGCAAGAAGCATGGACCGGGACCCGAAGCATCTCCAGGAAATGCTTAAAAGAGCTCACGCTCACCATGGAGCTTCCCTGCTGGAGATCTATCAGAACTGCAATATTTTCAACGACGCTGCCTTCGAAATCTATACCGAAAAATCCAC
>JANWKA010000005.1 GCA_025451655.1 Chitinophagaceae bacterium
CCGGCAAAATCGATATCGTTGATCCGCACCCTTTTCCCCCGGAAAATATGGAATACCAGGTCTTCGTAGTTCTGGAACTGGGGACCGCCAAGGGTATCCGGGGTCTCGGTGATTTGCACCCGGACATCCTGGAAACCCTTGTCCTGGTAATATTTCCGGATCGCTTCGATCGCCGAAAGCTTGGTGTCCTCGGTGACCACGCGGTCATCGTTCAGGCCGGTCTTTGTTTTAAGATCATCGGTCTCTCCCTTCCCCGCCCCCTGGAATACGAATTTCCGGAGCTTGGGCTTTTCGGTGAGCCGGATCACCAGGAAAATACTGTCTCCCGAGATCTGGCTGATTTCAATGATGATATCGGAAAAAAGCTTCTGATCCCAGAGTTTCTTGATCGCCCGGGCCATGTCATCCCCTGGCAGGGTCACCCGGTCGCCGACCGAAAGCCCGGAAATGGATCCCAGCAGGTCTGCGTCCAGATGGGCGGCTCCTTCGACGGCGAGCCCGCCGATGGTGAATTGCTTTGGATTGGCGTATGAAAAGGGGAGCTGACCGGTAGTGGCGGAAGGCTGGGTGGTATCCCCGGCAGTAACCCGGGCAGCGGTGGTATCGATACCGGAGCCGGTCGCGGGGCTGACCTGGACAGCTGGGACGGGAGCCGGTTTAAGGGTGTCCGGCTGCTGTGCATGGGAAGCCAGGCTTAAACCCGCCATTCCCGCCGCAAGCAGCAGGCATTTACGATACCATGGGTTCATCCTGCTTTATTTGTTCACTGGTTTTACCAAATCGGCGTTCTCTGGACTGGTAATTCACTAGCGCCTCATAGAGGTGTTCCTTCCGGAAATCAGGCCAGTGGGTATTGGTAAAATAAAGCTCCGCGTATGCCAGTTGATAGAGCAGGAAATTACTGATGCGATATTCGCCACCCGTGCGGATCATCAGCTCGGGGTCCGGAAAGCCGGCTGTAAAGAGATGATGATTGAATACAGCGGGATCGATATCCTCCGGATGAATCAGGCCCAGGCTCACTTCCCTGGCGATGCTTCGGGCGGCATGGACGATCTCAAGCCGGGAACTGTAGCTCAGGGCAAGGATGAGGTTCAGGCCGGTGAGGCTGCTGGTCATCCCGATGGCTTCCCCCAGTTCCTTTCTGCAGGTTGCAGGAAGCTTTTCTGCCTCCCCGATCACATGGAGGCGGATATTGTTCTTGCAAAGGGTGCCCACTTCCTTGCGGATCGTTGACACCAGCAATTCCATGATCCCGTTCACTTCATCCGCAGGGCGATCCCAGTTTTCCGCCGAGAAAGCATAAAGGGTGAGCCAGCCGATGCCGAGTTCGGCGCACCCTTCCACGGTTTCCCGGACGCTCTGGACTCCTTCCTGGTGGCCGAACAATCTGTCCTGATGGTGTTCTTTCGCCCACCGGCCATTCCCGTCCATGATGACGGCAATATGCCTGGGAAGGCGGGTCAGATCTATTTGTTCCTTGAGGTTCATGAAAAATACAGGCGCATGATTCTAAACGGGATATGAAGGTTTTTAGGCGTGCAAAGATACAAAAATACCGTAATGTCCCCCTGCTGGGGAGGATGGGTTTTGTTTTAACAGAACTTTAACCGGTTGGATTTTTTGCCCCGTCAGGAACTACCGTTTAGAATTTCGGACAACGGTATTGGGTGAACAAATAGGAAAGGCTGATCTCGATGATGACGTACTGGTCCTTGTTCTGACTGTTCCCCCGCTGTCTTCCAGGCACACCGATGGGAGGCCCTGTGGCCCCGGAGCGGTCCTGGAGGATATAGGAGATATTGTTGTGGCCCTGCTGGCCGGGAAGCGCAACGGGTTCCACATAGGTGGTGCTGACATCGTCCAGGTAATCGGTTGTGGTCAACCGGTTCGCGGCTTCCAGGGCGACATTGAATTGTCTGTTGATGTTGTATTTGAAGCCGGCACCGATGGGAAAACAAAGGGCCACCAGGGAATAAGGTTTGCGGTTGGGGTACAGTGTGGATCCTTCACCCTCCGTATTGAGGGGCTGCAGGTAATATTTTTTTTCCTGGTAATAGGCATAGGGATTGAAGGTGAAAGCTCCGATTCCGAAAGTGATGAAGGGGGTGAACCGGTATTTGGTGCCGGGCTCGAAACGGAAGAAATTGAAATCACCCTGCATCGCGATTTCAAGGATATTGGAATTGAAGCTCAGGTTCCTTCTTTGTTCATAGGGGTTGGTGTTCAGGGCATCGGAATAACCCACCTGGGCAAAATGCATTCCCAGCCGGAGTCCGACATATTCGTTGAAAAAATACCGGTAAAAAACGCCTACTGCGGGCATCATGGCCTTGAAGGAGCTGTTTGTGTTCAAATCCCCGAAATATTCGGCGCTACCCCCGCTGATGCCCAGCTCCCCGGTATAATAGGTGGAAATATCCTCCTTCTGGGCTTTTGCCTCTTGGCAGAAGATCAGCAGGAAGGAACATAAAAGATAGTATACCAGGCGCATATAGACCAGTTTAAACGCCCCGGAGGGGTTTTTGGTATGCCAGGACTCAGTTCCTTTTGTCAATTCCCCAAAGCAACTTGTTACGCAGGGTATGCAGGAAATTGATTTCGTTGATCCGGACCAGTCCCAAACTGAAACTTTCCCTGCGGATGGCCAGCTGCACCGAACTGCCGACCGTCTCGATCCGGGAGTCCAGGGTGCAAAGGAACTGATCGCTCCGGCCCTCGATCTCGAAACTGATCACATTGGAATCCGGAATCACAATGGGACGCACGTTGAGGTTATGAGGAGCAACCGGGGTGATCACGAAGCTCGCGGCATCCGGGAATACCACCGGGCCACCGCAGCTCAGGGAATAGCCCGTGGATCCGGTGGGTGTGGAAACGATCAGCCCGTCCGCCCAGTAGGTGTTCAGGAATTCCCCGTTAAGGTAGGTATGGATCCGGACCATGGCGGAGGAATCCTTCTTGTGCAGGGTGAACTCATTGAGTCCATAGGGGATCTCCCCGAAAAGGGGGATGTTGGAATCCAGGTGCACCAGGGTCCGGCGATCGATCACGAAGGTCCGGTGAAGTATGGCCGCCACCAGGCTGGCCACTTCCTCCCTGCCGATGCAGGCCAGGAATCCGAGCCGGCCGAAATTGATCCCGATGATGGGTATGTTCTTGTCCCGGACAAAGCACACGGTATCCAGCAAAGTGCCATCCCCGCCGAGGCTGATCATGAACTCGATCTGGCCGTTCAGGTCCGCGGCCCCGTTGAATGTGCCCGGTTCCTCCCGGAGGGAAAGATGGGGGCGGATCGCGGAAAAAAAAGGCCCGTATATCACGGGCTGCAAATTACTGGCGGTCAGCTGGTCCAGAAGCTGTTGAATGTCGTCGATATCTTCCCTGTCGTTGAATCCGCGGCTGTAGATTGCGATTTGCATGAGCCCGCTTTGAGGAGGGGTCCCGCCCGGGCAGGGTCAGAACTCGGATTTGGAGTGTAAAAATAGCCCTTTTTGGCCTAACTGGTTAAAGCTGTATTCCAGGCGGATCCGCACATCATAATAGGTCACCACGTCCACCCCGAATCCTTCGGTATAGAGCAGCCTGTTGTTCAGGAAGCTGTTTCCGGGGTAAAGGCTGAAAACCGATCCGACGTCCGTGAATACCTTGAAGAAGACCCGGAAGGGGATGGTCTCGAACTGGGAAGGAAGGAAAGGAAAATGCAGGTGCAGGTCGAACAATTCCCTTTTGAGATCGGCCTTGAAGATGCCGAAGCTGCTTCCGTCAGCCACGTAATATTCCAGTCCCCGGAGGTAATCCTCCTGGTAACCCAGGGCGGAAGAAAAAAAATAAGGCTGCGGTATGGGAAATTGCACCCTTCCCCTCAGCCCGATAGCCAGGTAGGTGGAAGGAAAGAGGTTCCAGTATTTTGCAGTCTGGAAATACAGCTGGGTGAGGTTGATTCCCTTTGAAAATCCAAGGCCTTCGCGGTTGACCTGGGCGTATAAATTAAATCCCCTCAGGGGATAGGCCCAGTCATCGGCTCCGATATAGGAAAACCGGTAAACCAGCTCCAGGTATCGCTGGAGGGGACCCGTTCGGGGGAAATAGGAAGGGTTGATCTGCAGGATGGTGTCCGCGACCTGGTTGTAATAATAATTGAGGCTGACCTGGTGTTTGAACCGGATCGCCTTCCGGTAAGTATACGTGACCCCTGCGGAAAACTGGCGGTCCACCACCGAAGGCGATCCGAAGAACTGAAGCTTGTTGGAATCGGTGAGGTAACCCAGCTCCTTGGAAGTGCTGTAACCGGCTGTGAATCCCAGGCCGCTGCGGAGGGATTTGTCGAAATAGGGCAGGTTGTAGGTCAGCGCGAAATGATCCGTATACCCCCCCTGGACCGTGAGGATGATCTGGTCGTTTTTCCCCGTGAGGTTGTTTTCGAAAAAATTGAACCCGTAGTTCACCCGGCCCAGGCTGTGCTTCTCCGCGACCCACCACTGGTTGAAATTGCGGTCCGCCAGGCTGAAGATCGGGAACCCGAAGGTATACCAGCGTTCCAGGACCTCCACGGTGATATCGGTATGATTCCCTGCCCATTTGGTGAAATAAACATTCACGGTCAGGAACAGGGAAGTGTTGATCAGTTGCTGGCGCTTGTCCTCGAGCACCTGCATGGCATCGTCATAATAAAGAGTATCCCCGGATTTGAGACCCAGGTCCCTGAGGATGATGGCGTCCTTCGTCCTGCGGTTGCCCACCACCACAATGTTGCGGATGATCACAAAAGCCGAATCCCTCAGTTTCACCAGCTGCCTGCTGCGGACCACGGTCGGATAATCCCGGGAACGGGATGCAGGGACCTGGCCGGACCCCGGAACGGGGGCGACCGCGGAAAAGCAAAGACTTAGGGTAAGGAGCAGTGATATGCTGCGCAGGGTCATGAAACTCGAACCGGGTTATGCTGGAATCGCCAAACGGCAAAAATAGGTTATTCCCTGATAAGGGCCCCGGAGCCGGATTACATGCTGATATAATTCATGAACAGGTCGAAGTTCTTGCGGAGCTCGGGTTCCTGGTCCTGTTCTCCGAAAACCCATTTCACCACATAATTGAACCGTTCGAAGGTCCCGGTGAGGGACTGCAGTCCCTGGCGGTTGGTCTTGAGCAGGACCTGCATCCTGCCGGTAACGGCATCGTACATGGTGTTGACGCTGAGCAGGGTGATCTCGTTGGCTTCAGTAATCCGCGCGATCTCCGAAAGGGAATAATCCTTGTTTTCCATTTCCAGGAGGATCAGCCCACCTGGTTCTTTCACCGCGTTCATGGCTGCCACTGCGGCAACCAGGTTTTGCTGTGGGATCACTCCCAGGAAAAGCTGCTCGGAGCTGAGGACGGGTACAACGGTCAGCTTGAAGTCAGCCGCGAGCTTCAGCGCCTCATAGAAATGGGAATGTTCCTGGACGGCGGGCCGGAACCTGGAATAAGCCAGGGTTTCCAGCTGGAGCTCCGGGTTGTCCCAATCCAGGATTTCTTCTTCCCGGATCAATCCCAGGTACTGTTCATCGGTGACGAGGGGTAGGTGGGCGATATGATATTCATTCAGCAGCTGCAGCGCCTTGGCACCGCTGTCTGTCGGATGGAGGACCGGGATCACCGGGGAAATCAGCTCAAAGGAGAACAGGGCCATACCAAAAGATAAGAAGGCTATCCGGAAAAAGATCCTCCTCGTTTCTCCCTTTCACAGCAAGAGGCAACATCCATTATGAGGGCGGGCGGATCCGGGCCGGATAAAACAAATTTAACAGATTTTCCGCTAGGGCGGCTCCGGGGTGATCAGCCGCTGGCCAGGGGCTGTCCCACGCGCTCATGGCGGTTGAGGAAATCCTGGAGGATCCGGTTGAATTCCCCGGGGACTTCCATCATGGGGGCATGACCGCAATGGTCGATGAAATGCAATTCCGATCCGGGGATCAGCCTATGGAACTCTTCCCCCACCAGGGGCGGCGTGATGGTGTCGTTCCTGCCCCAGATCAGCAGGGAAGGTGCGGTAATGCTGTTCAGCTCTTCTCCCAGGTTATGCCGGATCGCAGATCGGGCGAGTGAAATGATCTTGAGGGCCTTGAACCTGTTGTTCACGATCTCAAACACTTCATCGACCAATTCCTTACCGGCAACGCTGGGTTCGTAAAAGGTGAGTTCCGTTTTTTTGCGGATATATTCATAATCGCCCCGCTTGGGATAGGTTTCCCCCATGCCGTTTTCGAATAACCCCGAGCTTCCCGTCAGGGTGATGGTCCGGACCGCTTCGGGATGCTTGAGGACATAGATCAGGCCGATATGTCCCCCCAGGGAATTGCCCAGCAGGTGCACCTTTCCGTAGCCCCGGTGCTCGATGAACCGGTTGACAAACTTGGCCAGTCCGGTCACGGTGGAATCCAGGATCGTCAGGTCGTAAAGCGGAAGCATCGGGATCACCACCTTGTGGGTCCGGCTGAAAAAATCCAGGAGGTCCTTGAAATTGCTTAGGGCGCCAAACAGCCCATGGAGCAGGATCAGGGGGGTGCCGAGTCCCTCTTCAATGAATTTGTACCTGGAATCGGTTTTGAGCTCGTAGCGCATGTGTTCCTGCACCGGACTGGTGGATTGAGGCGGTGGTCTAAAGGATGGGACCGGGGCCGCCCGGTAAATTTAGGCTTTCCTGACCATTAGAGCGCTGGTTCTCAGGGCTTGATCAAAATTAAACCAACCCCGGCAATAACCCCGGGAAAACCGGGGAACCGGACCTGTTTCCAATTAAAATGCGGTGCTCCCGGGCTCCCCGGAGCCAACGACAGGCGGGAAATCCCCCAGCCCCTTTTCCACCGGCTCCCATACTCCGTTGCGGTTCGCGGCCCTGAAAAGGATCGGATCCTTCCAGCCAGGTTTTAACAATGATCCGGTGGCCTTCCCTGCTCCGAAAGCGACCATTTTCAGGGTCGACCAGTCCAGGAAAGCGGTGCTCTGGGCCAGTGCAATATGGGGAATCAGGGAACCGGCCCGGACCAGCAGGATTCCGGGTAATGGGCAAGCCTGGATCCGGACCCATTGTTTGCCCGGGTAGATTTCCCCGGTTTGATAGTCGACCCATTCCCCTTCGGGCAGGTATAGCCCCCTTTCCCGCTTTCCGCCTTCCATCAGCGGAGCGACCAGCAAATCCGCTCCCAGGAGGTACTGATCCTCCACCAGCCAGCAGGCTGGGTCCCGGGGATGGTCCAGCAAAAGCGGCCTCAGCAGGGGAAGCCCCAGGGCGCAGGAGAGGGCAGACTGGGCATAGATATAGGGGATCAGGCGGTACCGCAATGCGGCCATGCTTCTGAAAGTATCCAGGGCTTCGGGTGAAAACAGCCAGGGCTCCCTGGCCGTGGTGCCATGGATCCGGCTGTGGGAGGAAAGCAGGCCGAAAAAGGACCAGCGCAGCATCAGGTCTTCGCCAGGGGCGGAGAAAAAACCGCCGATATCATGGCTCCAGAAGGAAAATCCACTCATGCCCAGGGAAAGCCCGCCCCGCAGGGTGCAGGCCATTCCGTTATCGGAAGACTCACTGTCCCCGCCCCAGTGCACCGGGTATCGCTGGCATCCGGCCCAACCGCTTCTGGCCCAGATCAGGGGCTGGACACCGGCGGATTCCATAATCTGGTACAACAAGCTTTCATAGCGAAGAGGATACCGGTTGTGCTCCAGCAAACCGGGGTCCCCGGAGTCATAGAGACCATCCACGGGAGCAGCCTCCCCGAAATCCGCCTTGATGGCCGCAATTCCGATATCCAGCAGGGGCCGGATTTTTCCCCCGTACCACTCCCTCGTCGCGGGTTTGCTGAAATCGGGTATGAGCTCCTCCCCCGGAGGGCCGCCCACCCGGTCCCTGATGAAGAGTTCTTCTTTCAAAAGTTCATCATAAACCGGGTTGCCCAGGGTACAATAGGGCAGCTGCCAGAGGGAGGCCCGCAGGCCCTGATCCATGAGACTGCGAACCATTCCCGCTGGATCGGGAAAGCGGTCAGGGGCAAAGCGGAAATCGCAGTTCACCCCGTTGCGGAACCAGCCGGCATCGATATGGATGACATCGCAGGGAACCTGGTGTCTGCGCAGCATTCCGGCCACGGAAAGCACTTCCTCCTGGCTCCGGTAGCTGAGCTTGCTCATCCAGAGGCCGAAGGACCAGAGCGGAGGGAGCGGGGCCCTTCCGGTGAGTCCGGTGTAGCTTGAAATGATTTCCCGGGGTGCACCAATAAACAGGAACAGGTCCAGGGTATCTTCCCCGCAGTGGATCTGCGTGCTTGCCCCGAACTGCTTTCCGAAATCCAGGGTGGCCGGGGCGGTTGTGTGGAGGAACATGCCATATCCCCGGCTGCTGATGAAAAAGGGGACTGGCTTGTACATGCGGTCCGTCTGCACGGTGCGGGTGTCGGTGCTGAACAGGACCAGCTTCTGGCCCCGCTTGTCCAGGGCGGTGAAAGATTCCCCGC
>JANWKA010000006.1 GCA_025451655.1 Chitinophagaceae bacterium
TGCGACATCTTCCGGTCCGAACCAGATCACCGTGACCGGGCTTGCCCAGGACAGCCTGTACAACTTCGTGTTCTTCGGATCCCGCACCGGGGTTACCGACAACCGGGTCACTTATTATAGTATCGGCACCCAGACGGACAGCCTGAACGCGGCGGATAATTCCCTGAACACGGTTCAGATCAACGGGGTTTCACCCGATTCCACCGGAAAGGTGACGATCAACGTCTACCGGAGCCTGCTGGCAGCCGACGGATACCTCAACGCCATGGTCATTCAGTCCTACGCCGGCGGCGGTGCTCCGCTCAGTCCTTCGAACCTGAATGGTACTGCCCAGTCCCGCAGCCAGATCCAGTTGAACTGGAACGATAATTCCAACAACGAGACCGGGTTCCAGGTTTGGCGTTCGCTCACTTACAGCGGCACCTATTCCCTGGTTGCGACCGTGGGCACCAATACTGTAACCTACCAGGATACGGGTCTGGCCTCCAACACGCGCTATTTCTACGAGGTCCGCGCGACCGGTCCGGGCCATACCTTCTCCGGGTTCTCCAATGTGGGAAGCGCCACCACCTTCAGCTATTCTGTGTACCTGAACTTCGACCTCAACACTCCGGCCGGGGCCCCATGGAACAATACCAATGCCACGCCCGAAGAAGGGGATATCTGGGCCAACCTGCTGGATGACAACGGGTACAATTCAGGGCTTTCCGTCGGCATCACGATCAACTTCGCCGGGACCAACCCCTGGGGGATGAACACCGGAAATAATTCCGGAGTCTACCCGGACAATGTGATCAGCAACACTTACTGGATCGATGCCAGCACCCAGGCCCAGCTTGAGGTCAGCAACCTGAACCTGTCCATGCTCTACAACTTTACCTTCTTCGCGAGCAGGACGGGTACCAGCGGGGATGACCGCCTGACGGATTATATCATCGGAACCGACACCGTGATGCTGAACGCCATCAACAACTACCTGAACACGGTACAAATCGCCGGAATCAAACCAGACTCCAACGGCAATGTGTTCATCACCATGCAGCCCGGACCGGGTTCACCCTACGGGTACATCGGAGCCCTGGTCATCCAGGCCTATACGAACTATGACAATAACGGGAACCCGATCTACTCCAGCGCCCGCCTGGCAAGCCTGATGATGCAGTCCGGCGATTCCGGTGAAGGGCTCTCTGCTTCACCCAATCCTTTCAGGGACGAAGTGATGCTCACCCTGAACCACGGGCATGATGACGGCAATACCGCGGTTGTGGTGTACGATATGTCCGGAAAAGTAGTGTTCGAACAATATTTCGGTGATCTCGCCCCAGGCAAAAACAATCTGAGGCTCGACTTCTCCAAGGTGCAGATGTCCTCCGGAATGTACCTGCTTCGCGTGATCAGCCAGAACGGAACTCCACAGGTCCTGCGGCTCGAAAAGCAGTGATGAGATGAGGGTTGGTTAAAAAAATCCGGTTTACAAAAACCGGATTTTTTTATGTTATCTTTACTTGTAATTTGAAAAACCGTTGCCCCGAATGGACCTGATCTATCTGCTCCATGCCCTTGCCAAACGAAAATGGATCCTACTTTTCAGCACCTTCCTGGCGCTGGTGGGCGCTTTCGCCTATACCTACAAGCAGCCGAAGATGTTCAAGTCTACGGCCCAGCTATCAACAGGGTTCACGATCAACAACTTCGCCGGGATAAACGACCAAAGCCTGAACGAATACAATGTCGAGGTGAAATTCGACAACGTCGAACAGAACCTCACCTCCGACCAGGTGATGGACCTGCTCTCCGACAGTCTCCTGCTTCACGACCTGGACCATCCCGCCCATCCGTTCCGGAAACTGGATGAAAAACAGCTCAGCTCCAGAATATACCGGGCGATCAATCCCGGCCAGGTCAGGACCATCCTTTCCGGGAAACTGGATTCCCTGCAGATGCTCAATTCCTACAACCCCACGGATTTGCAGATCATCCAGCTGCTCCAGCTTTACCATTATGACGGAACCTCCCTGCGCAAAAAGCTTTATGCCTACCGGGTCCAGAACACCGATTATATCCAGGTCGAATTCCAGTCCGAAAATCCGGATCTGTCAGCCATGGTGGTCAATACGCTCTGCCTGGAATTCCTCCGGCAGTATGGCTATAACAATAACCTGCGGGCAACCCAGGGACTGGCCACCCTGAAGGCTATCATGAAACAGAAGAAGGACACCCTGGATGCCAAGCTGAACCGCCTCCGGGACGCCGGAGGAACGATTGATGAAACCAGTGCCGCCTACCCCGAGCTGATCGCGGAGTCCCAGCATAATATCCAGGATATCGCTGCCGATTCTGAAGCGGCCTACCTCAAGATGCAGGACCTCAGAAACACGCTGGCCAATATCGGCAGTTCTTCAGGCTCCGCCACGGGGCAGACGAACGCCGACATCATCCGGCTCAGGGACAGCATCGACTACCTCAATGCGGTCTATGTCAATGGGGGGGAAAGAGATGTTGCACTGCACGACCGGGTCACAACCCTGCGCAGGCAATACCAGCTGGATCTCGGCAACCTGGAATTGCCGTCAACGAGCACCGGAATAGAAACGAAAAGCCAGATCATTGCCAATATCGCGACCTACCGGGACCAGCTTGAAGTCGACCGGCGCAGGATTGCCTCGGAGGAGGGGGTTCTTTCCGGATTGAACGGAAGCCGCCAGACCGTCTCCAATAAAAGCGCAGAAATCCAGTCCCTCCAGAATGAAACCACCATCGCCACAACGGATTATTCCAATGCCCAGGAAAAATATAATTCCGCCCTGGAGGCCCAGTCTGAAGGCAATAATTTCAAGCAGGTCCTTTTCGGTCAGCCCGCTGTGGATCCGGAACCTTCCAAACGGCTTATCGTCATCGGAATTGCCGGGATCACCATGTTCATGCTTTGCGCCCTGGTGATCGTATTCCTGGAATACCTGGACATTTCCCTCAAAACCCCCTTCCAGTTTTCCAAGCTCATCGATCTGGACCTCATCTCCACAATCAATGACATTGACATGAAAAAGGGCCTGCTCAACATCATCTCCCAGCAGGCCGAGGAAAATGAAAAGCGGGAAAACGTATTCCGGGAGCTGCTCCGGAAGCTCCGCTACCAGATCGAGAAAAGCGGGTTCAAAGTCATCCTGTTTACCAGCACCAAAAGCGGGGTTGGCAAAACCACGCTGGTCCAGGCGCTCGCCTATAGCCTAAGCCTCAGCAAGAAAAGGGTTCTCATCCTGGATACCAATTTCTGCAATAACGACCTTACCATACAGCTTCATGCCAAGCCCACCCTTGAGGGGATCAGCCTGGACGGAGATTCGGGGGCGCTGGAAGAGGAACTGAAGAACATGGTGACTTCGACGGGAGTTCCCTATGTGGACGCCATCGGATGCAAGGGAGGGGATTATACTCCCCTGGAGATACTGCCCAAACACAACCTCCTGGATCATCTTCAGGAGCTCACCGGTAAATATGATTATATTTTCCTGGAAGGCGCCCCCCTGAACGATTATTCGGACAGCAAGGAGCTTCTGAGCTATGTAGATGGCGTGGTCGCCATCTTTTCCGCAAAATTTGCGATCAACCAGGTGGACAAAGAATCCATCCAGTTCCTCAAAACTTTGAACGGAAAATTGGTTGGCGCGATCCTGAACAAGGTGGAACTTCAGGATATCGAAAAATAAAACACGGGCCCACCCGGAATCCCCGAGGAATTCAATTGACCCGGTGCCGATGACCTTTAAGAATTTCTTTTTCAACAGTGAAGGTGCGACCCGCAGCAGGATGCCCTGGGTCGATTATACGAAGGGAATCGCGATCATCCTGGTGATTTACCGCCACGTCTGGTTCGGCCTGACCAGGGACCGGCTGGACACCTTTCATTATTTGTACCTGAAGCATGCCAATGACATCGTATATAGCTTCAGGATGCCCCTTTTCTTCATCCTGTCGGGCATATTCGTCGGAAAAAGCCTGGCACGCCGCACCCGCGGTGAATTCGTCCTCAACAAGTTCAACACCCTGTTATATCCCTACCTGGTCTGGGCATTTATCCAGGTCACCCTCCAGATCATGTTCACCAAATTCACCAATTCCCACCGCAGCCCGATGGATTACCTGGACATTGTCATCCAGCCCAGGGTCCTGGACCAGCTCTGGTATCTCATTTCCCTTTTTGACGTGGCCCTGCTATACATGGTCTTCAAATCCATATTCCGGCTCAATACCCGCTGGCAGCTCCTTCTTGGCCTGGCATTCTATTACCTGGCCACCCTGGTCCAGAATTACAGCCTGTTCCACGATGCCCTTTATTATTATTTTTTCTATGCGGTCGGGGATCATATTTCCCTCTATGTCCTGAAACCGGGCCAGGAAAAAAAATTCGCATCCTTCTCCCTGTTTGCCGTCCTGCTACCGTTTTTCGTGGTGACCCAGCTTTTCTTTCTGAATCATCCCGCGGACTTTAAATCCGATGAGCTCCAGGAGTATGTCACGGCTTCCAGCATCGGATTCTATTTCCTGTTCGTGGTGATCACCCTGGTCGGCTGCGCGTTCCTGGCCAATATTGCCTTCATCCTGCAACGGTTCGGGATCATGCGGTGGTTCCGGGTGGTGGGGTACCATTCCCTTTATATTTATGTGATTCACCTTTCCCTGATCTTCCTGGTCCGGATCGTGGTAACCCGGATATTCGGATTTACCTACGTCCCGGTGTTGCTTTTTGGAAGTATCCTGATCGGGGTGGTCCTTTCCATCATGATCTATAATTTCATACTGAGGATGGGAGGATGGTTCCTGTTCACCTGGGACCCGGACAAAAAAAAGATGTCCATTTTCCGGTCCCCTTCCCCTGTTACCCCCGAACCCTAAACTTCTCCCCGGACCATGGCTGAAAAAAAATACCGGTACTGGATCAGGTCCGGGTTATTCACCGGGTTTCAGAACCTTTCCATCGTGGCTTTCGGGGCAGCCAATTTCATCTTCCTGACCCGGATCACCTCAAAGGAGATCTTCGGCACCTGGGCCCTTTTCCTGATCATTGCCAACATCATCGAGACCTCCAAGAACGGGCTGCTGAAAAACGGGATGATGCGGTTCATCAATACCTCCACGGATGAGGATCATGCCCGGATCGCTTCCTCCTCCCTGGTCCTGAACGGGATCCTCACCCTCACCATCGCCGTCCTGATCCTCATCCTGGCGGGAACCATAGCCGCATTTTGCCGGATGCCTGAAATGACCCACATGCTGGGCCTTTACTGCATTGCCCTGGCCGCCCATATCCTGTTTTCCCATTGCGAGTTCACCCAGGCATCCTACCTGAGCTTCAAAGGGATCTCCCTGGCCTATTTCACCCGGCAGGCCGCACTGTTCGCCTATATCCTGTTTTGCTGGGCCCGCCATATCCCTGTCGGCCTGGACCAGCTGGTCTGGTGCTATATCATCGCCATGATCCTGGGAACCGGCGTTTCCCTGGCATTTGCCCGGAAATGGCTCCGACCCTTTCATTTCAGCAAGACCTGGCTGGTCACCCTTTGGAAATACGGCCGGTACGTGTTCGGCACCAATATCTGCTCGCTGATCTTCCGGAGCACCGACCATTTCATCGTAGCCTCCTATATTTCAGCGGCGGCGGTGGGGATGTACAACACCGCGGTCCGCATTACCAATTTCGTGGACATGCCCTCCAACATCCTTTCCGACATCCTGTTTCCCAGGAGCTCCAAATCCCTGGTCCAGGAAGGGCCTGACAAGGTGAAGTACCTGTATGAAAAGTCCGTCGGGGTGGTGCTCGCCCTGGCGGTCCCGGCCAGCGTGGTCATCTTCATATTCCCGAAGCTGATCCTGGGGCTGCTCGCGGGGAAAAAATACCTGGATTCGGCTCCCGTGCTCCGGGTAACCCTGGCGTTCGGTCTGTTTCTCCCCTTCCTCAGGCAGTTCGGGACGATCATGGATTCCACGGGAAAACCGGCTATCAATTTCCTGGTGAACCTGGGCACAGCCATTTTCAATGTCGGTTCCAACCTCTTTTTCACCTTCCGGTTCGGGCTGCTGGGGGCCGCATATGGCACGATCCTTTCTTATTTCCTGTGTTTCTGCACCGGCCAGTATATCCTGTACCGGCAGCTTCGGGCGAGTCTGGGCAATATTTTTAAATTTGCCTGGGGATTCTATCCGGAGGCGGTCGGGCTCCTCAGGGGCTGGGTGAGCCGGTCGCAGGAGGCGGTCATCGAATCCATTGAAAGCGAAATTTCCCCTCATGGCTGAAAACAAAATAACCAATGACGATATCCTGAACACCGTGGTTACGGTCGTGGTCGGATTTACCCTCCTGTTCATTTTCTTCAAGGTGCTTTTTTTCTAACCCCGGATGCCCATGATCCATGTGAGGCAATTCCGGAAGCAAGGAGGCATGATGGCCCGTTTGAAGATCTGGCTTTATGACCAGATCCGGTTGAAAAAGCTCAATTCCCCCTTCGGATACGCAATCTTTCTTTCCCTGGCCCTGGTGATTTCGGTAGCCATCGCCTGGATCGGCAGCCCGGGATGTTTCATCGCCCTGGGAGGCCTGATCGGGTTGGCCATCGTGATCGGTTGCCTGATCAGCACGCCGTTCGGATTCTATTTCACCATCGGATACTGCTTTTTCGTTTTTGTGATCAAGAGGATCCTCTTTCCTGCCGATCCCCCGCTCGGGTCGGCCTCCGAGGTGACCATTTTCGCCACCTTCCTGGGCATCATCATCAGGAAGATCGCCCACCGGGACAAGGGCTGGTCCCATTCCCGCAATCCCATCACCTATATATATATCGTTTACCTGATCTACATGGCCATGGAGGTGATGAATTCCTATGGGGGCTCGGTGCAGGGATGGTTCTTCGTTTACCGGAAATTTCTGGAGCTGATCCTGTTTTATTTCATCGCCCTGCACATCTTCACGGATATGAAGGCGATCAAATTTTTCTTCAAATTCTGGCTGGCCATGGCCCTGATTTCAGCCTTGTACGGTTGCTGGCAGGAACTGGTGGGGATGCGGGGATTCGAGCTCCGGTTTCTCGTTGGAAACCCCACCATATTCGTTCTGGATTTCCAGGGCGGCCAATTCCGCAAGACCGGCACTCTTTCCGATCCGATGGCCTTCGGCATCCTCATGGCGGTAACCTCCATTTTCAGCATCGTGCTGTCGCTGGGTCCCTTTTCCCGGAAACACCGCTGGATGCTGCTGGTCACCGCGGTGGTGACCGGGATGGGGATGGCGTTTTCCGGAACCCGGACCGCTACCGCGATCATTCCCGCCTCCATCCTCCTGTTCGGCCTGATGACGATCACCAACCGCAAAACCCTCATTTTCCTTTGCGCCTTCCTGATGATCGGCAGCATCGCGATGTTCGGACCCTTTTATGGCAATTCCACCATCAACCGGATGCGGACCGCCTTCATCGGGGACAAGGACCCTTCCATGCAGGTTCGGGATATCCACCGGCATAACATCCAGCCCCTCATGTATTCCCATCCTTTCGGATTCGGGCTGGCCACCACAGGGGTGATCGGCATGGAATTCAATCCCTGGAACCCCCTGGCCCGTTTTCCGCCCGACTCCAGCTATGTCCGGCTCGCCCTGGAAATGGGCCCCATCGGCCTGGCCCTGACCCTGGTACTTTATTTCCTGCTACTCAAGGTGGGCATCAATTGCTTTTACCGGGCCCGGGATCCCAAAACCCGGTATTTCGCAGCGGCATCGGTGGCGGTTCTTTTCGCCTGGACCATCGCACAATATTCCCAGGAAGCGGTGGGCCAAATCCCCGGAGCGCTCACTTTTTATCCCCTGCTCGCGGCACTCATTAAATTGAGGGAATTCGATAAAAATAGGGGAAATGATAGTACTTTGGCGCCCGTAAAGGCCTAACCCTGGACCTATGAAACGATCCATGCTGCTTTTCCTCATCCTTCCGGCGATTCAGGCCGGAGCCCAATTGAACAACAATGCCAAAGGGGGGATCGTCGCCCAGATCAGCGACGTGCGGGAAAAACTGGTAGAGCTGGCCCTCCAAAACCCCGACAACGAGATCGCCGACCTGAACATCCAGGCAGCGGGTTACGAATTGAAAAGCGCCAAATGGGCCTGGCTGAATGAAATCACCATCGCAGGCAACCTGAATGAATATTCCATTCAGCCCCAGTTCTCCCAATACGCCCTGCTCTATCCCAAGTACAATTTCGGGGTGCTCATCCCCCTGGGATCCTTTGGCACCAAATCCATGGCGGTCAAACTGGCCCGCAACAAGGTTGACCTGGAGCGGGCCACCAAGGAGAATGTGCTCCGGGAAATCCGGGCGGAAACCCTGACCAAATTTCAGGATTACCTGATGTACAAGCAGCTGTATACCCTTCAGGCGCAAAGGACCGACGACGCGAATACCAACCTGGGAGAAACGCAGAAGAAATTTTCAAACGGAGAAATTCCCATAGAGGATTTCAACCGGGCCAGCGACACCTACAATTCCGAGCTCACCAGGAAGATTACGGCTTTCCATGACCTGGAAGTGGCCCGCTATGCCCTGGAAAAGCTGATCGGCACCGACATCGACACGGTCCTGGGGACTCCCTGATCTAATCCAGCGGCCATGATTCATGGAGCGCCGGAATTTCCACCTCTTTCAATCCGGTTTTGAGAAGCCTCGAGCGGAAATCCTGCTGGACAGGATATTCCCCGTGCACCAGGAACAATTTCCGGACCCGGGAAAGGTCCTGGCTGTCCAGGAAGCGGATCAGGTCCCGGTAATCTCCATGCGCGCTCATGGAACGGATCTTTCCCACCTCTGCCTGGACCTCATAAGGGGTGCCGTAAATGGTAACCTTCCGGGCTCCTTCCCCCAGCCTGCCTCCCAGGGAATGAGGTTCGCAATAGCCCACGATCAGGATCGTATTGCGCGGATCGGAAATATTGTTGGCGATATGATGTTTGACCCGGCCAGCATCTGCCATTCCGGAAGCGGAGATGATCACGCAGGGATCCGGGTGGTGGTTGAGGGCCTTGGACTGGTTCACCTCTTTCGTATAGGTGAGCCGGGGAAAGCTGAAGGGGTCCGCATCGGTGCGGAGGAGCTGGCTGACCGTGCTGTTGAAACATTCCGGGTGCTTTTTCACCACCTCCGTTGCTTCCTCAGACAGGGGGCTGTCCACGAACACGTCCAGGACGGGCAGGGTTCCTTTCAGGCTCATCCCGTTGAGCTGGTAGAGCAGTTCCTGGGTCCTTCCCACGCTGAAGGCGGGTATGATCAGCTTCCCCTTTTTTTCCAGGCAGGTATGGCGGATATAACGGAGCAGCTCCTCATCCATCGGGATGGAAGCCTCATGGAGGCTGTTGCCATAGGTGGATTCCAGCAGGATGAAATCCGCCTGGGAAAAGGGTTCCGGAGATTTCAGGATGAGGTCATTATACCGGCCCACGTCGCCGCTGAAGGTGATCGCCGTTTGCCGGTTCCCTTCGGTGACCTGCAGGTGGACCGCCGCCGCCCCGATGATGTGACCCACATCCGTGAACCTGAGGCGGACTTCACTGCTGATTTCCAGGGGCTGCCCGTATCCCACGGTTTTGAACAGTGCCATGGCTTTGATCACGTCCTGCTGATTATAAAGAGGCTCCTGGGGGGGAAGGCCGAGGGCTTTGGCTTTCTTGTTCATATACCGGGTGTCCGATTCCTGGATTTCCGCCGAATCCAGAAGCAGGATCCGGACCAGGTCGAGGGTGGCTGGGGTGCAGTAGATTGGTCCCTTATAGCCCTCCCGGACCAGTTTGGGGATCAGCCCGCAATGGTCGATATGGGCGTGGGAAAGAACCATCCAGTCCACCGCGGAGGCATCAAAGCCCAGATTCTGGTTCAGTTTCAGGGTATCTTCATCCCCACCCTGGAACATGCCGCAGTCCAGCAGCAGCTGGTGCCCGCTGGCCAGGGTGACCAGGTGCTTGGAACCGGTGACCACCCGGGCGGCACCGTGAAAAGTGATTTGCATGGGGATGGATTGATAAGAGGCTGAAAGATAATACAATCCCCGGTTCCTGCCCCGGGTAACCAGGGGCCGGAACAGGGTATAAAATATTTTCAGCCCGCATCCGTCCTGAACCGGGTCCGGAGGCGATGCGCGGCTTCCTCTTTTGGAAAATTGTTCGGACCTTTGCCCTCTTTTGATTTACCCGGCCCAGGCCGGAGATCCTTTCAGCCAGACCATGACCCGACCCGACCTGAAAACGAAGACCGCTCCTCCCAGCCTGATGTCCCTGCTGAAACCTTACCGGGGCACCGTGATCCTCCTGGTCCTGCTGGCCATGGCCAGCAACGGCATCAACCTGGTGATCCCGAAGCTGATTTCCCACGGTATCGATACTTATTCCCTGGGAAAGCTCAACATGAAAAACCTCGTGTTCGCCTTTTTGCTGGCAACCCTGGGGATTTTCCTGTTCACTTACCTTCAGAGCATTGTCCAAACCCTGGCCTCCGAAAGGGTGGCCCGGGACCTGCGCAAAAGGCTTTCGGCCAAGATCTCCCGGCAGACTTTCAGCTATGTGCAGGTGGTCAGCCCATCCAAACTCCTGACCAACCTCACCTCGGACATCGATTCGGTCAAGATGTTTGTTTCCCTTGCGGTGGTTTCCATCACCTCTTCGCTTTTCATCATCGTCGGAGTCAGTGTCCTGCTGGTGCTGATCAACTGGAAACTGGCCATCGCCGTGCTCACCCTGATCCCCATCATCGCAATCACCTTCTTCACCGTCCTGCGCAAGGTCAGGGCCCTGTTCCGCAAGACCCGGGAAGTCATCGACTGGCTCAACAAGGTCATCAATGAAAGCATCCTGGGCTCGGCCCTGATCCGGGTCCTGAACTCCCAGCAATTCGAATACGAAAAGTTCCTTAAGGCGAATTCCCAGGCCCTTTCCCTCGGACTTTCCATCGTCAGGCTGTTTGCCGGCCTGATCCCCATCATCACCTTCACCGCCAACATGGCGATGGTGACCATCCTGGCCCTGGGCGGTCATTTCGTCATCGGGGGCCATATGAGCCTGGGGGATTTTGCCGCCTTCAACAGCTACCTGGCCATGGTGATCTTTCCCATCATCGTGATCGGTTTCATGAGCAATATCATCGCCCAGGCCAGCGCGTCCTACCAGCGGATCCATGCGGTCCTGGAAAGCCCCGAGCTTCCGGACTCCGGGACCGTCAAAAAGGAATTGACCGGAGCCATCCGGCTGGATTCGGTTTCCCTCAGCTTCGGCCAGAAGCCTGCCCTGATGGGGGTCTCCTTCCAGGTCCGGGCGGGAAGCCGGACTGCCATCATCGGACCCACCGCTTCCGGGAAAAGCCAGATCTTCAACCTGCTCACCGGCCTGGTCCGCCCGGACAGCGGGGAGATCCTTTACGATGGCATCCCGATCACGGATTTCGACAAATCCAGCCTGCTCGGCCAGATCGGCCTGGTCTTCCAGGACAGCATCCTGTTTCAGATGACCCTCCGGGAGAATATTTCATTCAACGAACTGGTGACGGAAGAGACCTTGCAAAAGGCAGTGGACTCGGCCCAGCTTCATGATTTCATCGACTCCCTTCCCCAAAAGCTCGACACCGAAGTGTCGGAGCGGGGGACCACCCTTTCCGGGGGCCAGAAACAGCGGATCATGCTGGCCCGGGCCCTTGCGATACAGCCCCGGATCCTCCTTCTGGATGATTTCACTTCCCGGGTGGACCTCCAGACGGAAAAACAGATCCTGGAAAATATCCGGCGCAATTATGCAGGCATCACCCTGATTTCCATCACCCAGAAGATCGCTCCGGTGGAGGATTTTGACGAGATCATCCTGCTTATGGAGGGGGAAGTAATAGCCCGGGGCACCCATACCCAACTTTTACAAACTTCCCCGGAATACATGCAAATCCATCAATCCCAGCGCAGCACCCATCTCTATGAACTACAATCTTAACCAGCTCCAGGCCGCGGATGCTGGCAAAAAGACGACTGGTGCAGCTTTCCGGAAACTGCTGCCCCTGCTGGGCCGGGAAAGGAAAAACCTCCTGACCGCCCTCGGGGCGAACCTGGTCAGCTCGGGACTGAACCTGACCGGGCCGATCCTGGTCGGCTACACCATAGATCATTATGTGACTCGCAAACAATTCCACGGGGTCCTGGTGTTTTCTGGGATCCTGGTCTGCCTCTACCTGGGATCGCTGGTGACCAGCTATTTCCAGACCCAGCTCATGGGCGGAGTGGGCCAGCGGATGCTGTTTCATCTGCGCAATGAAGTGTTTGGCAAATTGCAGGAGCTCCCGGTGGCTTTTTTCAACCAGAACAAGGCGGGTGATCTGATTTCAAGGATCAACAACGATACCGACAAGCTCAACCAGTTCTTTTCCCAGTCCCTGATGCAGTTCATCGGAAGCATTTTCATCATGGCCGGAGCGGGGGTATTCCTGCTTTCCATCAACATCCGCCTGGGGGCGGCCACCCTGGTTCCTGCCCTGTTGCTCCTGGTCTTCACCCGGGCCCTTTCTCCCTGGGTGAAGACCCGCAACGCGGCCAGCCTGCGGACCACCGGAGGCCTCAGCGCGGAGATCCAGGAAAGCCTGAACAATTTCAAGGCGATCGTCGCCTTCAACAGGCGCGATTATTTCCGCAAAAGGTTTGACGGGGCCAACCAGGATAATTACCAGGCTGCCGTGGGCGCCGGCCTGGTCAACAACATCTTTCTGCCGGTATTCAGTCTTTCCTCCAACCTCGGCCAGCTGGTCGTGCTCTCCCTCGGGATCTACCTGATCTCTGTTGGGCAGTTCAGCGTGGGTCTGCTGATCAGTTTCCTGGCATACGCCAACAGCTTTTACAGCCCCATCCGGCAGCTCGCTGCCCTATGGACCAATTTTCAGGTGGCCATGGCGGGATGGGACCGGATCTCCTATATCCTGAACCTTTCCTCGGACCTGGTGCCGGCGGAAAACGGGAGCCACCCGGACGCAGGCGGTGCGCTGATCTTTTCCGGGGTGCATTTTTCATATCCGGACGGAAAAGAGGTTCTTCACGGGATCAATTTCAAACTCGGGAAAGGGAAAACCTACGCCCTGGTGGGCCCCACCGGGGGAGGAAAGACCACCACAGCATGTCTTATCGCCAGGCTTTACGATCCCACGACCGGATGGGTCCTGCTGGATGGAAAGGATATCCGGTCCTACCCGGACACCCGGAGGACGGCCCGTATCGGGTTCATTCTCCAGGACCCCTTCCTGTTCACCGGGACCATCCGGGAAAATATCCTGTATTCCAATGAGCAGTACCAGGGCTATTCCAATGAAGCCCTGGAATCCGTCATCAGGGAGGCGGGGCTCCAGGCCCTGCTGCAGCGCTTCGACCGGGGGCTGGATACTCCGGTGACATCGGGGGGAGAAGGGATCAGCCTCGGCCAGAAGCAGCTGATCGCTTTCATGCGGGCCGTGCTGCGCAGGCCCGAGCTATTGATCCTGGATGAAGCTACCGCCAACATCGACACCATGACCGAGCAGCTCCTCCAGGAAATTCTGGAACAGTTGCCCCCGCAGACCACCCGGGTGGTCATCGCACACCGGTTAAACACCATTGAAAACGCAGATGAGATCTTTTTCGTGAATGCGGGCAATATCATCCAGGCCGGCTCATTCGATCATGCCATGGAACTGCTGATGCGGCAGAAGATGGAAAGCTGATCCCCCGGCTCAGGCCCCTGCAGGCCGGGAGGTCCTCCGGATATAGATCAGCAGGATCAGGACCGTGGCCAGCTGCATCGCCATGGAAAAGGCGATCAGGCCAGCCACGGAAAAATCATAGAGCCAGCCCATCAGGGCGCTTCCCGCAAACCAGGCCATTCCGAAGCAGGTATCGAACAGACCGAATGCCGTGGCCTTTTTTTCAGCCCCCACCACCCCGGAGACCACCGCCTTGAGGATCGAGGACTGGGCCCCCATGCCGATTCCCCAAAGCACCATGCCCAGGAGGGCGAAGCGAAAATTGTTCCCGAAAACCAGGGGGGCGAAGAAAAGGGTAAGGACCGTTACTCCCGCCAGGGCCCAAAGCCCGATCCGGTCAAAAATTTTCCCTATCGCCAGGGAGGAGACCCCTTCAGTCAGCATGGCGATCGCGTAAAGAGCCGGGATCCAGGCATCGGTTACCAGGTGGTGCCTTTGAAAATGATAGGCGATCAGGGGATAATCAGCATACCCTGCGGCCATGCACATGGCCGCCAGAACATAAATCCCGAACCCGGGTGGAAACCCCCTGGCTTTTTGAAGTTCGATCTTCCGGATCGCCAGGGTGCTGGGGTCCGGGTAACTGACCCGGGCAAATACCAGCAGGATCAGGGAGCAAACGGCCGGGATGAATAGCAGGAGGTAGGCTTCCCGGTATTGGCCCAGCTTATAAAAAAGGATCGCGCTGATCCCCAGGGGGCCGAGGGTGGCCCCGACCTGGTCCATGAATTCATGAAGCCCGAAACCCCAGCCCTGGCCCACACGGGAAGAGGCATGGGAAAGCATGGCATCCTTGGTGGGGCTGCGGACTGCTTTACCAGCCCTTTCGGCGATCATCAGGATGACGGCCACCTGCCAGTACCCGGCCCAGGCCAGCAGGGGCACCGAAAGCAGGTTCAGGGCATATCCCGCGATCACGATGGTCCAGTATTTCCGGGTCCTGTCGCTCACATAGCCTGCGACCCACCGGAGCCCGTAACCCACCAGCTCCCCGAAGCCTGCTGCAATGCCCACCGCGGCACCGGAGGCTCCCAGCACCTGGAGGAAGGGCCCATTGATGCTGCGGGCCCCTTCATAGGTCATATCTGCGAACAGGCTGATACAACCCAGAAAAACAATAAACCGTATGGCTTTCTTCCGACTGGGATCCATCATGGGTGACCGGATAACTGCACGGTCTTCAGGGATTCCTTCCTGCCCGGGTCTGAAATCCGCAACCGGACGGGAATCAGGCTTTGCGCTTGTGCCTGTAGTAAAGCACCCGGGCTTTTTCCACGGTGACGAGCCCTCCTTTTCCGGAGGCTTCCATCAGGGCATGGACTATTTCCACAAAACCGTTGATCCTGCTGTCCAGGTCCACGATCTCGACGACAATGGGAAGGTCTTCAGAGATATCGATCCATTTGGCGGTGTGGACCACCGAACTGGCTCCGAAGGACATGATCCCCCGGACCACGGTGCAACCGGCCATTCCTTCCTTGCGTGCGGCCAGCAGGATGGCCTCATAGAGGGGCTGGTGGCCGAGCTTGTCATTTTCGCCAAGGAAGATCCTGAGCAGGCTGGAATCGCCGGGAAGATCCATATTATGCACCAGGGGATTAAATGATCCGGATGAGCAGGGCCCCGAGCCAGGTCGCCATGATGCCCACGACCACGCTCAGGCCGAGATATAATGAAAAATAGAGCCATTCTCCCGATGCCATGAGGGAAACATTTTCCAGGGCAAAGGAGGAAAAAGTGGTATACCCCCCGCATATTCCGGTTGCCAGGAAGATCCGGGCATCGGGACTGAGCAGGTTTCCCCTTTCGGATAGTCCATAAACCAGGCCGATCAAAAGACACCCGGAAATATTGACCAGGAAAGTGCCCCAGGGGTATGGGGATGGGCTCCGGTGCTGAACCGCAGATTGAACGAGGAACCTGCAAATTCCGCCCGCGCAGCTACCCGCTCCAGCCAGGATCAAATGCCTGTACATGCTTTTTTGAATTTTCCGGTTCGGTCCGGCCCGCGTCATCAGTTCCCCGGACGGTGCATTGAAGGCAAATCCCGTCGCCTGGTCCCGGCCTGAAATTAGCAAAATTCCTTCTGGCTCTCCGGCGAAGAAAAAAAATTTCCGGTTTTCAGGACCCCTACAGAATTTTGACGCAACTTAGGGGATGCGGAAA
>JANWKA010000007.1 GCA_025451655.1 Chitinophagaceae bacterium
AACCGGATTCATCATTTGACCGGGGCCAGAACGGGGCATGCGGGGACCCTCGATCCCCTGGCCACCGGGCTGCTGATCTGCTGCACGGGTGGGCTGACCAAAAGCATCCAGACTTTCCAGTCCATGGTCAAGGAATATACCGGCACCATGGTGCTGGGCGCCTATACGCCGACCTACGATCTGGAATCCCATCCGATCCCCCGGGGGGATCCCCATCTGATCCCGGATGAAAAGGTGCAGGAAGCACTCCAGGATTTCCTGGGCCCCCGACTACAGGTTCCTCCGGCCCATTCCGCCATCAAGCAGCAGGGCAAACCGGTTTACCGGCTGGCCAGAAAGGGGAAGGAAGTGATCCTTACACCCAGGCCCATCCGGATCCTGGAGCTCGAAGGGCAGCGGGTCCGGCCGGATCTCCTGGAGTTTCGGGTGGTTTGCACCACCGGGACCTATATCCGGTCCCTCGCCCACGATCTGGGGTGCTGGCTGGGATGCGGGGCGTATCTGGGAAGCCTTTGCAGGACCCGGATCGGCGAATACACCCTGGATCAGGCCCAGACCCTGGAACAATTCGAATCCAGCCTGGGAAAAACTGGCCCTGAAGATCAGAAAGGATAGCCAATCGCGAAATTGAAAATGAGGTTGTCCCTCCTCCAGTAACCGTCCATGGGTTTGATGGTTTTGAGGATCCATCCATGGTCCCTTGTAATATAAGGCTGTTTCAGGGCCGTTGCGAAATCAAAGCGTAATAGAAAATAGGTGAAATCCAGCCTCAGACCAGCCCCTGCCCCCACGGCGATTTCCTGGTAGAAATCGGAAATTCGAAACAGGGCACCGGGCTTGGCAGGATCGGCATGGATGTTCCAGATATTGCCCACATCTGTGAATAAGGCCCCGCGGAGCATGGCGACATCAAAAAGGTTCACGATATCGAAACGGTATTCCAGGTTTCCTTCCAGTTTCATATCTCCAGTCTGGTCCGTGAAAATATTATCGATGATGGAAGTATCCCGGTAAGATCCCGGGCCAAGTGCCCGGAGCCTCCAGGCCCTCATGGAATTCGGGCCTCCAGCAAAATACTGTTTGATATAGGGCAGCACCGTGCTTTGGCCCAGCGGGATCCCGATCCCGCCGAAAAGCCTGCTGACGAGGGAGGAATGTTTCCGGTTATAATAATGCTTGAATTCCATTTCCAGCTTGATATATTGGGAATAATCCAGCGAGGTGAGCTTCCCGAAATTGGTTTTTCCCCCAGTTGCTCCCTGAAGGGCCATGTCCAGCCCCTGAAGCAGCAATCCGGATTCATCCACCGTCACCCGGAAATAGTCGTAATGGACCGGGTTCGTCAAATCCTGGTTATTGAAGATGAAGGAAACGTTTTCCCCTTCCGTGAAGGCCGATTCGAAGCTTTTTGCAAGCAGGGGATTGGCATTGAGCTGCAGCTGGAAGCTGTCGCTCAGGTGGGAATACCGGGTATAGTCCAGGACGAAGGGTTTGACGATCCAGGTTTTGTATTTGGACTGCTTCCATTCGTACCCGAAAGATCCGGTGAAATTCGCCATCCGGAAATATCGCAACCGGTCCAGGTAATTGGCCCCGAGCCCCAGGGTAGATCTGGCATCAGCGAATTTGCTGTTGTTGGGCACTTTCCAGGGGACCAGGAATCTCGGGAAATTGATGTCCACCTGGCCGCTGTAATCCTGGGCCTGGGTATAAAACGGCCTTGCTGTGTCCGAGTTGAATTCCAGGCCCCCTTTCAACGAAAGGGTCAGAACGTTCGCGGCCCGGGCGACGTTTTGATTCTGGTAGGTGAAATTCAGCCCGGTTCCCAGGACATAATCCGCGCTGGTGGATGCTTCCGGGTTGATACCGAAGGCCTGCCGTTTGGCCGGTACCAGCAGGGCATAGGCATCCATTTGGTAAGGATTATTGGGGATCGAATCGTATTGCAGGGTGATGAACTTCCATTCTCCCAGGCTGTTCAGGGAGTTGATTGTGTTATCGTATTCCTGCTGGGAATAGAGATCCCCTTTTTTAATGGATACATTGTCCACGATCACCTTGGGCTTGAACAATTCCTGGTGGTAGCGGATATCCATGGTGGGCAGGTCCTTTTGCTTCAGGCTGGTATCATGGATGTCACCGTCCACCGGGAAATCGGGATAAACATAAATGTCATGAACATGGTACTGATGGAACCCGGTGGAGTCCCCCGGGGGAGGGATTTCCACAGTGATATCCAGGACGGGCCTTTCCCGGCCTCCGGCCTCATGAAACAGGGTGACGATGTTGGCAAAGGGGTCGATGCTGGTCTGAAACAGGGACTTGTTGACGGTGTCCAGTTCGAAAAGGATATAATAGTTGCTGAAGCGGAAATAACCCTGGTTCCGGATCACCTGGGTAAGCCGGTCCCTTTCGTTGCTCAGCAAATCTGCGGTATAGGGCAGGTTGGGCTGGATGTAGGAGGAATCCGCGGCATGGGTAACGATCCTGCGAATATTCGTATCCGGGATATTGTACCGGATCTTTCCAATGATGAATTCCTTCCCGGAATTGACGTGGTAAATGACCCTGGTCTTTTGTTTCCGGGTGAAAGTCCTCGCTGTCACAGTGGCCTGGAAATATCCCTCATTGTTCATGTAGGAAAGCATATTGGCCTCCGAAGCGACCATTTTCAGGGAATCGAAAAGGACGGGTGGCTTGAGCCAGGTGTGGTTGATCGCCCAGGACCAGAACCGGTCCCTGGTAGAATCATAATGGTTATAAAGATAAAGACCCAATCTGGCGATCCGGGCAGTTTTGTAGTTCGGTTGCTGGATGACTATGGAAGGATCCTGGAGGTTCTCCCGAAGCACTTCCTTGTCTGAGATCAGGACGTCGCCCTTCAGTTCCACCTTGCTGGATACCAGGAGAGATCTGGATTTCGGGATGAATTTTGTATTGGAACAGGAATCGAGGATCAGGGTCCCGGAGAGGGCCAAAACCAGCCAAAGGGTCAGACGGCGGAAGGATTTGGTAGAGCTTTTCTGGAAATCAGCCATATGATCCTTAACCGCATTTCGTGGGGTTAGCACGTGTTTGCTCCCATCATCCTGGGACCAAGAGGCAGAAAGGAAAAATGCTTCACCGGAAATTTATAAATTTAACGCCTCGGGCGACAGGGTCCTGCTGAAAAGCGGAAGGAGGCTTTCAAAAGTCCTTCCACAATCAACAATCATTTTCCCATGGTATCCAAAGCGCAAATTAAATATATTCGGTCACTAAGGGAGAAAAAATACCGTCAAAAATTCGGCCAGTTCACGGTCGAGGGAGAGAAATCAGTTGCCGAGCTCCTGGCTTCCGGGGCCCTGCGGATCACGGGTTTGTATGGACTGAAAGAATGGGGGGAACGTTACCTGCAGGGAAGCCGGGACCCTGCTGTTGAATTTCAGGAAGTGAGTTCCGGGGAAATGCCCAGGTTGTCTGTCCTGACCACCCCCTCCCGCGTGATCGCTCTGGTGGACCTTCCTGTTCCGGACCCCAATCCTGATTTCGGAGGCCAGCTCACCCTGGTGACGGATGAGATCCAGGATCCCGGCAATATGGGCACCCTGATCCGGACGGCGGCCTGGTTCGGGATCAGGCGGCTGGTGTATGCCCCGGGCTGTGCGGATCCCTTCGGTCCCAAGGCGGTCCAGAGTTCGATGGGAAGCCTGGGCAGGGTGACGGTCCTGGAAATGGATCTTCCCACCCTGCTCAGGGACCATGCTGGCATTCCTTCATTTGCCACTGTGCTTGATGGAAAGGATATTCGCGATATGGATCCTCAGGGCGAGGGCATGATCCTGATCGGCAATGAATCCAGGGGGGTCGCAGCCCACCTGGTGGCCCGCTGCACCCACCGGATCTCCATCCGCGGAAAGGGGGAGATGCAGTCCCTGAACGCGGCGGTTGCCGCTGGTATCGTTTGCGCGAGGCTCACCGGGGTTATTTAAAGCGGATTGCCTTCACCGGGCTGACTGCCCGAACCATCAGGGAAGGGATCATCATTGCCAGGAAGCATACCCCCAGGGTACCGAAGTCAATCGCTGCGATTTCCCAGCCCACCAGGTGGATCGGAGCTACCGCGACATAATAGGTCTCTTCAGGCAATTTGAAAAATCCGGTCGATTGCTGAAGCAGGGAAAGGCCCAGGCCGAAAATATTCCCCGCGATGATCCCAACCAGGACTATGTAGGATGCCTGGTATACAAAGATCTGCTGCAGGGACCAGTCCCGCATTCCCACCGCTTTCAGGATGCCGATCATGTTGGTCCGTTCCAGGATCAGGATCAGGATGGCGGTGATCATGTTGATCAGGGCCACGATCCCCATGATGATGATCACGATGACCCCATTGGTGGTCTGGAGGTTCAGCCAGTCAAATATATTGGGATAAATGTCGCGAATGGTCGTGGCGTTGTACTGGTCGGGAAGCAGGTTGTAAAAAATCGAATTGCGGACGGTATCCATCAGCCGGTAGTCCTTTAGAAAAACTTCATAGCCTCCGATCTGGCCGGGACTCCACCCGTTCAGCCTCGAAATGAGCCTGAGGTCCCCCAAAACATAGATCCGGTCATATTCCTCGACGTCCGTTTTATAGATTCCGCAGACCCGGAGTTTTCTAACCCGGACGGGATTTTCTCCCGGTTCAATAAAATAGACCAGGATCCGGTCTCCGGGTTTCAGGTTCAGGAGGCGGGAAAAATATGCGGAGATCATGACCTGGTCGGAATATCCGCTGTCGGGAAGGCGGGGAAAATTTCCGCTGACCCGGTACCTTTCCAGGCTTTTCCAGGGATACCCCGGAGCCATGCCCCGGAAAACGACCTGTTCGAACTCATCCCGGGTCTTCAGGATGGCGGACTTGACTGCAAATGCGTTGACCTGGCTGACCTGGGGAAGGGCACGGATCTCCCGCACCAGGGTATCATTTTCCCGGATGGGCAGTTCCTCGGTCAGTGGGCTGGCATTGGGCTGGTAGCGGACGATGTGGATATGACCCCAGAAACTGAAAATCTTTTGGCTGACGGTTTGCTGGAAGCCATTTACCAGGGCCGTGGCGATGATCATCACCCCCACGCTCAGGGCCGTGGCGGCGACCGCGATCCGGATGATGAACCTGGAAAAGGTTTTTTCCCTGTTCAGGGAGATTCTTCTGGCTATGAACAGGGATAATTTCAAGGGGACCGGATCGGGGGTTCTCCCAAAGCTATTCATTTTTACTTCAGGCAGGAGGTGGGGGAGATCCGGAGGACCAGGCCGGGACCAGCCGGGAATGCCGCCCTGACCCTTTCGGGATCTCTGGCGTAACTTCACGCTTCCCCGGGAATTCTTTCCCGGTCCAGGGCATACCGCAGGAAAAACAACCGATCCGTGAAATATCTCTTTTGGAGCCTTTTGGGGATAGTTTATTTTTCCCCCTGTTCCGCGCAGGTCAACTGGATCACACCGGACCATGTTTATGCAGACAACATCAAATCGGTCCGGCTGATCCCAGCAGGCGCTCCCCTCAATTATCCCATCATTTCCCTGGGGGCAAACCAGAGTGCCGAGCTCAGCTTTGATGATCTGGACGGGGATGTGAAGAACTACTATTACACCCTTCAGCTCTGCAATGCGGACTGGTCACCCGCCGACCTGACCTCATTGGATTACCTGACCGGGTTCGCGAACAACAAGCTTGAAGATTACCGGTTCTCCAACGGTACCCTGCAGCATTACACCCATTATACCCTCGATATTCCAAACAGCAGCTGCCAGCCCAAATTGTCCGGCAACTACCTGGTCAAGATTTTTCTGAACGACGACACCAGTCAGCTGGTCCTGACCCGGAGGCTCCTGGTGGTGGACAACAAGGCGATGATCACCGGCACGATCCAGCAACCCATCAACCCGGACCGGTTCCAGACCGGCCAGAAGGTGAATTTCAATATCCGGTTACCGGGACTGGACCTTTCCAGCGTGCAGGATGAAGTCAAGGTGGTTATCCTGCAGGATTACCGTTGGGATAATGCCATATCGGGCATACAGCCGACTTTCATCAACGGGTCAGAGCTGGATTATAATACGGAGAACGACTGTGTTTTTCCGGCGATGAAAGAGTGGAGGCTGCTGGACCTCCGGAGCCTGGATCTCAATACCGAACATGTCCAGCGGGTGGTGCATCTTAAGGACAGCACCCAGGTCTATGTATACCCCGACCCCTCCCGCCAGACCGTGGCTTATCAGCCCAGGAGAGACCTCGACGGACTTTGGGTTCCGGAACTCCTGGAGCCAGGCTATGATCCCACCTACGAAGGGGATTACGCCCTGGTCCATTTCATCTTTCCGGCGCGGGAACCTTATGCCGGGAGTCATCTTTACCTGTTCGGAGAACTGACCAATTATGAATGCAGCGATGCCAACCGGTTGATCTATGATCCCGATAAACAGGCCTATACAGGAAGCCTTTTTCTCAAGGAAGGATATTACAACTATGTCTATGGGCTGATTGACCCCGGGTCCGATTCCCTGGATACCCGCTATACCGAAGGAAACTGGTGGGAAACCGAGAACTATTATACCATCCTGGTTTATTACAGGCCTCCGGGGGGGAGGGCAGACCAGCTGATCGGCTCCGTTAATCTCAACAGCGTGGTCAACCGGAACTGACCGGTCAATCGTTTTCCACGGACTGGCGCAGCTTCTCGATGTTGGCGGGGCCTCTTCTGAAAATGATCCGGGAGCCCCGGTCGAAAGTGATATACCGGTAGATCCAGTTCATAAACACGATGAGTTTGTTTCGGAACCCCATCAGAAATAACAGATGGGTTCCCATCCAGACCATCCAGGCGGAAAGCCCGCTGAATTTCAGTCCCGCAATTTCGGCCACGGCCTTGTTGCGCCCGATGGTGGACATGGTCCCCTTGTCCCGGTAATGAAAGGCCTCCAGGGGCCTTCCCTGCTGCAGGCGGATGATGTTGCGGGCGGAGATTCTCCCCTGCTGGATGGCCACCTGGGCCACCATGGGGTAACCCTTCGAATAACGGGGATCTTCAGTACTGTGAGCGATATCGCCGATCGCGAAGATCCGTTCCTGACCTTCAACCTGGTTAAAGGAGTTCACCTGGACCCTTCCGTTGCGCTGCAGGAGGGATTCAGGGAGTCCCTGAACCGGTACCGCACGGACCCCGGCGGACCAGATCAGGGACCGGGCCAGGATGGTCCGCCCGTCGCTCAGGGAAAGCACCCTGCCGTCATAGGCCCTGACCGAAACTCCCAGGATCACTTCCACTCCGAGGCCCTTCAGGCCTTCCAGGGCTTTGCGGGAAGAACGGGGATTCATTCCTGCCAGGAGCCTGGATCCGGATTCTACCAGGTATACCTTCATTTCCCGGATGGGCAGCTCCGGATAATCCCTCGGAAGGACATTCTTGCGGAGTTCCGCGATCGCCCCGGCCAGCTCCACTCCCGTAGGTCCTCCACCGGTTACCACGAAACAGAGCCGGGAACGGACCTCTTCCAGGTCGGAGAGCAGCAGGGTCTGTTCGAACTGGTGCAGGATAAAGCTGCGGATCTGGATGGCTTCCAGGAGGGATTTCATGCCGATCGCATGGGTCTGGATATCGGTCATCCCGAAAAAATTGGTGTCCGACCCGGTGGCCATGACCAGGTAATCGTAATGAATGGGTCCGATGCTGGTATCCAGAATCCGCTCCTGGGGATGCACCATTCTGGCTTCGGCCATCCGGATATGAAAATCTTTCATGGGGCGGAAAATGCCCCGCAGCGGGAAGGCGATGCTGTCCGGTTCCAGGCCCGCGGTGGATACCTGGTAGAGCAGGGGCTGGAACAGATGGAAATTATTCCGGTCCACCAGGACCACCTGCATCGGGCAGCGGCGAAGGGTCTTGACTGCGGAAATGCCCCCGAATCCTCCCCCGACGACCACCACCCTGGGAAGGCCGGAATCCGGGAGATTGGGTTGGAGCATGGCAGATCAATTTATCAGGTCCCTGGAGGCAGGACCTTCACCAGGGCAATGGATTGCTTTGAATCAATGGAGCAGGAGGTACAAGAATGCTGCCACAACCGAACCCAGAATGGGCCCCAGAACAGGGACCCAGGAATAATTCCAGTCGCTGGAGCCCTTTCCCCGGATCGGCAGCAGGGAATGCAGGATCCGCGGTCCCAGATCGCGGGCCGGGTTGATGGCGTATCCCGTAGGACCTCCCAGCGAAAGGCCGATGGCCAGCACCACCAGGCCCACGGGAAGGGCGTCCATGGCTCCCAGGCTGGATTTGGGGGCAACCATATACAGAATCCCGAAAACCAGGACGAAGGTTCCAATGGCTTCCGAGATCAGGTTCTGGCCATAATTGCGGATGTTGGGTGCCGTGCAGAAAACCAGGAGCTTGGTCCGGGCATCCTCCGAGGCATCGAAATGTTTTCGGTAGGAAAGCCAGACCAGGAAAGATCCCAGGATGGCCCCGGCCAGTTGGGCGCAGAGATATCCGGCGACCCTGGACCAGGCGAATTTGCCCGCGATGGCCAGCCCGATGGTGACCGCCGGATTGATATGGGCGCCGCTGTAGGCAGCCGATACGAATACGCCGATAAAAACCGCCATTCCCCAGCCCATTGTGATCACGATATACCCGCTGCTGTACCCGCTGGTTTTCTTCAGCAGGACATTGGCGACAACGCCGTCTCCGAGCAGCAGCAGCAGCGCCGTGCCCGTCATTTCCGCGATCAGTGGGGACATAGAAAGAATTTTGGGCATAAATATCTGCAAAAAATATTTATAACCCCTTATAACCCTTCCGGTAAATATCCCCGGGCAATTGCCCTGAAATCCCGGACCTGGTTGCGGACCCAGGCTTCATCCTTCCCCAGCTCCCGGGCCATGAGCAAAGCAGTATCCCGGGAGGCTTCCATGGCCGCCCGGGCATCCAGCAGGAGGCAGCGGGTCCTTCGGCTCAGGACATCCTCGAGGGTAAGGGCCATTTCCTCCCGGACCGCCCAGAGGACCTGGGCCCTGAGGTAGGGGAATCGCGGGTGGATCGGAGAGGCCATTTGCGGTTCTCCCGCGATCAGATCAAGGAGGCGTGGGCAATCGGAGCCATAAGGGTCCAAGGGCCCGGCCCGGTAACCGCCTTCAGTCCATCCGTGGATCGGCAGGTCTCCGGTTCTGGAATTGCCCCTGGTCAGGCCGGCGACAGACACCGCCTGGTCAACGGCATCTTCCCCCATTTTCCTGTAGGTGGTCCATTTCCCTCCGGTAATGGTCACTAGGCCGGAGCTGGAAACAGAAAGGTGGTGGTCCCGGGACAACGATGCCGTTTGTCTGGAGGAACCCGACCGGACCAGGGGCCTGAGGCCGGCAAAAACGCTGAGAATATCCCCGCGGGAGGGAGGAATAGCCAGATACCGGGAGGCGTGCCCCATCAAAAAATCCAGTTCCATGGGAAGGGCCCTGGGTTCCGCCAAAGGATGCTCCACCGGGGTATCGGTCGTGCCCACGATCACCCGGTCCAGCCAGGGTACTGCAAACAGCACCCGGCCATCGTCCGTATGAGGCACCATGATCGCCGTCTGGCCGGGAAGAAATTTCCGGTCGAGGACCATATGGATCCCCTGGCTGGGAGCGATCAGGGCAGGGGCACCCGGCTCATCGGCCTGGACCAGACCGTCCGCGAAAACGCCGGTGGCATTGATCACGACACGCGCCTGGATCTCCCAGGAGCGGCCGCTGACCAGGTCTTTTCCCTGGATCCCGCAGGTCTTTCCGGCCGTTTTCATCAGGCCCTCCGCCTGGAAATAATTGATCAGGGTGGCTCCATGATCTGCTGCAGTCAGGGCAATTGCGATGCCCAGTCGGGCGTCGTCGAATTGCCCGTCGTGGTACCGCACCCCGCCGCGGAGCCCCCGGGATTCCAGGGTGGGGATCCGGCTCAGGGTTTCCTCCCGGGAGAGCCAGGTGGATGGCCCCAGTCCCAGTTTTCCCGCCATCAGGTCATAAACCTTCATGCCCACCCCGTAAAACGGGCCCTCCCACCATTTATAGTTGGGCACCACGAAGGAGAGGTCGTGCACCAGGTGAGGCGCATTGCGGATCAGGAGACCCCGCTCCCGGAGGGCTTCATGCACCAGGGAAAGGTCTCCCCTCTGGAGGTACCGGAACCCTCCATGAACGAGTTTGGTGGACCGGGAGGAAGTTCCTTTACAAAAATCATCCTGTTCCACCAGGATGGTCCGGTATCCCCTGGAGGCGGCATCCACCGCGATTCCCAGCCCGGTGGCCCCCCCCCCGGCCACGGCGATGTCCCAGGGCCCGGAGGATTTCTCCAGCTGTTCGAGCATGCAGTTTCGGTTCATGGGATCGGAATTGGGCTTATTCGCCCCGGTCTGCTGACCAGGATCTGGCGGCACGAACGGCCCTTCTCCATTCCTGCTTCAGGCCGGAGGCCTGGCCCGGCTCCATTTGCGGAAGGAACCGGTGTTCCTCTTTCCAGGCGCCCTGAAGGTCGGCGGCATCTTTCCAGAAACCTGTGGCGATCCCGGCCAGGAAAGCCGCGCCCAGAGCCGTGGTCTCGGTTACCCGGGGGCGGACCACCGGAACTCCGAGGATATCGGCCTGGAATTGCATGAGGAGGTTGTTAGAGGTGGCTCCGCCATCCACCCGAAGTTCCAGGATGGGGCTGCCACAATCGGATTCCATCGCGCCCAGGACATCCATGGTCTGAAACGCGATGCTTTCCAGGGCAGCGCGGGCCAAATGGGCTTTGGTGGTTCCCCGGGAGATACCGGTCACCATTCCCCGCGCATGGGGGTCCCAGTGCGGGGCGCCGAGCCCGGTGAAGGCAGGGACGAGGCAGATTCCACCGTTGTCTGCCGCGGCCAGTTGTTCCACCCCGGAAGCAGTTCCGATCAGCCCCAGTCCGTCCCGGAGCCATTGCACCACCGCACCTCCGATGAAGATGCTGCCTTCCAGGGCGTAGCTGGTCTCTCCAAGGATCTGCCAGGCGATGGTGGAAAGCAGCTGGTTGCTGGAGGATACCGGCTCTTTGCCAGTTTGCATGACCAGGAAGCAGCCGGTGCCATAGGTGTTTTTCACCAGTCCCGGACGGGTGCATCCCTGGCCGAACAGGGCGGCCTGCTGGTCTCCGGCGATTCCGGAGACCGGGATCTCCGTCCCGAAAAGTTCTCGGGATGAGTGACCATAGATTTCACTGGAAGAACGGAGCTCCGGAAGGATTTCCCGGGGAATTTCGAGCAGGCCCAGGAGGGCCTCATCCCAATCCAGGTCGTGGATATTATAGAGCATGGTCCTGGAAGCATTGGATGGGTCCGTTGCATGGACCCTTCCCCCGGTGAGGTTCCAAAGCAGCCAGCTATCCATGGTTCCGAAGGCCAGTAATCCTTTCAGGGCGGCCGCCTTTACCCCCGGAATATGGTCCAGGATCCATTTCAGTTTGGTGCCTGAAAAATAGGGATCGATCACCAGGCCGGTCTTTTCCCGGACCATTTCTGAATATCCCCGGGCGCGGAGCTCATCGCAGAAAGCAGCCGTCCTGCGGTCCTGCCAGACCAGGGCAGGGCAGACCGGCCGGCCCGTGGAGCGGTCCCAGACCAGGGTGGTTTCCCGCTGGTTGGTGATGCCGATGGCCCCGATACTGGTGGCGTCCACCGCGGCCCGGGCGATCGCTTCCCGGGCCACCGAGAGCTGGGTGTCCCAGATCTCCATCCCGTCGTGTTCCACCCATCCGGGTTGGGGATAGTACTGGGTAAACTCCTGCTGGGCCAGGGACCTGATGCTCCCGTCATGGGCGAAGAGAATGGCCCGGCAGCTGGTGGTTCCCTGGTCCAGGGCCAGAATCAATTTTTCCATAGCTTGAATGCAGCACCCGGCCGCTTCCAGAAAAGTAGGCAATATTGGGCGGATTCGTTCCGGAGCATTTAGCCGGATGCAGGATGGGGTCTTCAGGGGAGGAAGGCCTGCGGACCCGGTCCT
>JANWKA010000008.1 GCA_025451655.1 Chitinophagaceae bacterium
GAAATTCAGACCCTTTTCCAAGCTCCGAACAGACCCTGATCTTCCCATGGTGGAGGTGGATGATCCGCTCGGCAAGCGAAAGGCCGATGCCATATCCGGAATAAGTGCGGGCATTTCCCCCGCGATAGAAGGGCTGGAAAATATGATTCAGGTCCTCCCGGGACATCCCGATTCCCTGGTCCCGGACCATGACCGCAACGGAATCCGCATCCACCCGGAGACTGCAGGTTACGGTCTGATCATTGGAGAACTTGAATGCGTTGCGAATGATATTGCCCAGGGCGATTTCAAGCAATTGCCTGTTGCCCGTGACCAGCAGGGCATTTTCCTGTTCCGGCAGCCGGTCCAGATGGAATTCCAGATCGGCCCGGGGGAATTTTTTCAGCCATTCCTGGCGTAAATCCCAGAGCACTTCATCGATCCGCAGCGGAGTGGTATTCAGCAGGCCCATGCTGAAATTGACCTGGGCAAGCTCCAGGAGGTAATCGGTGATTTCCTTGAGCCGTTCGGCCTCAGGCAGGATGGTCTGGAGGGATTTGACGTATTCTCCCGGCTCCCTGGACTTGCTGAGTGTGACTTCAATCTCCCCGATAATGCTCGTCACCGGAGTGCGCAGCTCATGGGAGGCGTTGGTCACAAAAGAACTCTGGATCTGGAAGGCCTCCTGAAGCCTGCTCAGCAGGCTGTTGAAATTGATCGCCAGGGCGCTGATTTCGTCTCTCCCGTTGCCTTCGTCCACCCGTTGGCTGAGACTGGATGCCTGGATATTGCTCACTTCCTGGTTGACCCGGATGATCGGCCTCAGGGCAATTTCCGCAAATACCCTTCCTGCAAAAAAAAGAATGACGACCGTGACGAGGAATATGGCGGCCAGGGCAAGCAGCAATTCCCTTTGCCTGAGGTAGCCATAGTTATCCACCGCGCTGGCCAGCACAACAAAATTGCCGGAATTATCAATATAATATATTCCCACGTCCTGCCGGGCCCCCTCCTTATATTCCAGGTATTTATCCTTCCGGACCCGCTGGATCACCGGATCCGGCCAATGCTTTGAAGTATCCCGGGTGAAAACGGACCGGTTCAGGGAATCGTAGAGCCGGACGATCTCATCGGGCAGTCTCAACGGGTAATTTTTCTGTACTTCCCGGAATTTCTCCTTGGTCAGGTTATCCTGGGCCAGAAAAATCTCGGCAACGGTCAGGGCCCGGTCCTTCAGGCGCGCATAAAAATCCAGTTTCCTGTTGGTTTCGGTGATCCAGTAAATGACGAAAAAGATCAGGGCGAGAATGATCGCCACGATACCGGTGAACTGGATGGAAAGCCTGTTTTTGATTTTCATGTCCGGGCCTGGTCATCGGATTTGAGGATATAGCCCAGACCTACCACGGTGTGCACCAGCCGGGTAGAAAACCCCTTGTCGATCTTGTTGCGCAGGTAGTTCACGTATACATCGATCACGTTGGTGCCGGTATCATAATTGATGCCCCAGACTGCCTCCGCGATAAAGGACCGGGAGAGCACCTTGTTGCGGTTATTCACGAATAGTTCCAGCAGGGCATATTCCTTTGCGGTGAGGGCCAGCTGGCGACCTCCCCGACTTGCGGTTTTGGTGCCGGTGTTGAGCTCCAGATCACCGGCCCTGATGGTCATTTCCCCGATGATGGCTCCCCTTCTGCGGCTGAGGGCCTGGATACGGGCCAGGAATTCGTTGAAATGAAATGGCTTGACCAGGTAATCGTCCGCACCTCCCTCCAGTCCCCGGACCTTATCCTCCGTCGTTCCCAGGGCGGTGAGCATGAGGATGGGGATCTTGTTATTGAAAGTCCGGATCCTTTTACACACTTCGATCCCCTGCATCCCGGGCAGGATGATATCCAGGACAATCAGCTCGTAGGCGTTGTCACGGGCCTTGAGGAGGCCTTCCGGCCCGGTAAGTGCGATATCCACCGAATGGCCCAGTTCTGAAAGGCCTTTTTTGATGAAAGCAGCCACTTTCACCTCATCTTCGATTACCAGGATTTGCATGGCGTGATCATCCGATCTTGCGGAATTTCAAGGATTTACAACAAAGGATAAAATTTATATCCGGAAACTCCGTTTGATATCGCAGCTAAATTAAACCAATTATGCGTTCTGCTGCCAGAACCTGTTTTGTGGAACCAGGAGGTCCAGGGGAATGAGTTGTTTCAGGGGCCTGGCATTAGTTTCATTAAACTTCATCCCTTAATAAACATCTTATATCCGCAAACCATTTGCTATGAAAAAAACCATTTGTCTTATCATTCTGATCAGCCTGGGTGCTTTACCTGCATTTGCCCAGGGGCCCGCATTCCGGCTTGGTCTTGAAGGTGGAATGAACCTGGACAAAATATCCGGGCAGTCCTTCAACCAGAATTTCAATTTCAATTATTTCCTCGGCGCCTTTATGAACCTGGGGGTGACCAAAGGATTCGGGATCCAGCCGGAACTGCAGTTCACCCAGTCCACGGCGACCACAACCAGTAAATTCTCCACAACGTATTCCCAGTTCTTCAATAATGAAAGCTCCGCCGGGCACCAGCGCAGGGCTTCCCTGAACTACCTCAATATCCCGGTGGTGGCCTCTTTTGCATTGGCCAGCCGGATCTATCTCCAGGTCGGTCCCCAGTTCGGAATCCTCATGAGCGAGGATAAGGACCTCGTGGATAACGGGGCCCAGGCCTTCAAAAACGGAAACTTTTCCATGATCGGTGGCCTTTGGCTGCGCCTGCCCTTTCATCTGAACCTCAGTGGACGTTATGTCATAGGTCTGAGTAATATCAACCACCTGGGAAACCAGGAAAAATGGACGAACCAGAGCATTCAATTGGGCCTGGGTCTTACCCTTTAATCTTGATTTTCAACGATATTTCCCTTTGTCCTATGAAAAAAGGGCGGCCTGACTTTTTGGTCAGGGCCGCCCTTTGGCATTAATCTTGACTTTTGGGAGGATCCCGGGCTCATCCCATGGCTCAGCACAGTCCCTGCCAATATGTCCCTGGTATCTCCTTTATGGATCTATTCAATTCCTGGTTGAGTGCTTCGGAAGAAGAAATGGAGTTCATGCCCATTTTTCCCCTGAATGAAGACAATCCCGATGGTGGGGAACCGGAGCATTTCCCCGATGAGCTGCCCATCCTTCCCCTGCGCAATACCGTCCTTTTTCCCGGGGTGGTTATCCCCATTACCGTGGGAAGGGACCGGTCCATCAAGGCGGTGACCGAAGCCTACCGGGGCGACAAAATGGTCGGTGTTGTGGCCCAGAAGGATTCCAGCATCGAGGATCCGGATACGGCCGATCTGGCTGAGGTCGGCACCATCGCCAAGATCGTCAAGCTGATCCGCATGCCGGATGGCGGAACGACGGTCATCATTCAGGGAAAAATCCGATTCAAGGTAGACCGGATCGTATCGGAGGATCCCTATTTCAGGGCCCGGGTGATCCTGCTCCAGGATGAGATCCCCGGGGTGGATCCGGAATTCGAGGCCTACATTTCTTCCATCAGGGACCTGGCGGCCCAGATCATCCAGCTTTCCCCCAATATCCCTTCCGAAGCGACCATCATCCTGAAAAATATTGAGAATACCCCCTTTTTAATCCATTTCGTATCCTCCAACCTGAACTGCGACCTGAAGGACAAGCAGCACCTGCTGGAAACCAATCAGCTCAAGATCCGCGCGGAATATCTGATGAAGCTGCTCCAGACCGAGCTGCAGCTTGCGGAGCTCAAAAACAAGATCACGAGCAAGACCCGGGCCGACCTGGACAAGCAGCAAAGGGACTATTTCCTCCAGCAGCAGATGAAATCCATCAAGGAGGAGCTGGGAGGGGACACCAATGACCGGGAGCTGAAAGAAATGCAACACCGGGCCGATTCCAAGAAATGGCCTGAAGAGGCCCGGGAACTTTTTCGCAAGGGAATCGAGAAGCTCGAGCGAATGCACCCCACCACCCCGGACTATTCGGTGATCTACAACCACCTGGACCTGATGCTGGACCTGCCCTGGGAGGAATATACCCAGGACCATTATGACCTCCGCAAGGCGGCCCGGGTCCTGGACCAGGATCATTATGGCATGGAAAAGGTCAAGGAAAGGATCCTGGAATACCTGGCCGTACTCAAGCTGAAGGGCGACCTGAAATCTCCCATCCTTTGCTTTGTGGGCCCTCCGGGAATCGGAAAAACTTCCCTGGGCAGGTCGATCGCCAATGCCATCGGAAGGAAATACGTGAGGCTGAGCCTGGGAGGAATGCACGACGAAAGTGAGATCCGGGGACACCGCAAGACCTATATCGGGGCGATGCCCGGAAGGATCCTCCAATCCATCCGCAAGATCAAATCCTCCAACCCGGTGATGATCCTGGACGAAATCGACAAGGTGGGCAATGATTTCAGGGGGGATCCCAGTTCCGCCCTGCTGGAGGTCCTGGACCCCGAGCAGAACAGCAGCTTTTACGACAATTACCTGGAAATGGAATATGACCTGAGCAAGGTCCTGTTTATCGCCACGGCCAATAATGTCAATAACATCAACCAGGCGCTGAGGGACCGGATGGAGGTCATCGACCTGAGCGGGTATTCCGTTGAAGAAAAAGTGGAAATCGCCAAAAAACACCTCATTCCCAAGCAGCTGGAGCTCCACGGCCTGAAGGACGTGAAGGTGAAATTCCCCAACGGGATGATCCAGAAGATGATCTCGGATTATACCCGGGAAAGCGGGGTCCGGGAGCTCGACCGCCAACTGGCGGCCATCATGCGGTCCCTCGCCCGGGAACTGGCCCTGGATAACCTGTTACCTGGGGAGCTGGACGCGGACCGGGTGGAAAAGGTGCTGGGAAAACCCAAATACACCAATGACCTCTACCAGGGAGGAAACCCCGCCGGCGTTGTGGTGGGGCTGGCCTGGACCTATGCCGGCGGGGATATCCTTTTCATTGAAGCCAGCCTGAGCGAAGGGAAGGGAGAGCTGAAGCTGACCGGTAACCTGGGCAATGTGATGAAGGAATCAGCATCCACCGCCCTGAGCTACCTCCAGGCCAATGCCAGGGTCTATGGGATCGACCCCAAATTATTTTCTACCCGGAATATCCACATCCATGTTCCTGAGGGAGCCGTCCCCAAGGATGGGCCCAGCGCAGGCATCACGATGCTGACCGCCCTGGCTTCCGCGCTCACCAGGGTCAAGGTCAAACCCTATCTGGCCATGACCGGGGAAATCACCCTCAGGGGGATCGTCCTTCCGGTGGGCGGGATCAAGGAAAAAATCCTGGCGGCCCGGAGGGCCGGGATCCGGGAGATCATCCTTTGCAAACAGAACGAAAAAGATGTTCGGGAAATCAAGCCCCAGTATATCCGGGGCCTGAAATTTCATTTCGTCAAGGAAATGAAGGAGGTGACCCGGCTAGCGCTTACCGTCCCGGGGAAAAACGCGCATCCGGTAAAAAAGCAGCGGGCTTCCTAATCGTGATCAGCCAGTAATCTTTTGTACATCCCAATGGTTTGCTCGAGTCCGAAATAAAGGGCATCGCAGATCAGCGCGTGGCCGATGGATACTTCCAGCAGCTGCGGGATATGCAGCTTGAAATATTTCAGGTTCTCCAGGTTCAGGTCATGCCCCGCATTGAGCCCCAGCCCCGCCTTCAGGGCCTCATCCGCGGTTTCCTTATAGGCCCGGTACAATTTGAAATCCTGCTGCCGGGTTTTGGCCTGTTCGTAGGCATGGGCATACGGGCCGGTATAAAGTTCGATCCGGTCTGCACCGCATTGCCTGGCTCCCGCAACAAGTTCCTTCTTCGGATCCAGGAAAATGGATACCCCTATTCCCGTCTTTTTCAGCCTGCCCACCACATCCGACAGCAAAGGTTGCTGGGTCAGGGTATCCCAGCCCGTGCTGGAAGTCAGGGCGCCCGGAGGATCCGGAACCAGGGTGCACTGGTCCGGGCGGACCTCGGTGACCAGGTCCAAAAAAGCGCCGGAAGGATATCCCTCGATGTTGAATTCCGTCTTCACCACTTTCCTCAGGTCCAGGACATCCTGGTAACGGATATGCCGCTGATCGGGACGCGGATGGACGGTAATCCCATCCGCTCCGAAACGCTCGCAGTCCAGGGCCACCCGGATCAGATCCGGATTGTTTCCTCCCCTTGAATTACGAAGGGTGGCGATTTTGTTAATATTGACCGAAAGCTTCGTCATGTGGTTCAAAAGTACTTAAAAAGGGCCTCGGGCCTTACCGGGCCTGCTTGCTCCTCCTTTGGATCTCGGAACGGATCAGGCTGAGTTCCCGGCTCATCTGCCCACCGATCGCCCGGTTCTCCTCCGCCCTGCGGATCAGGTAGGGCATTACCTCCCGGACCGGTCCGTAGGGTAGGTATTTTGATACCCGGTATCCTGCCCGGGCGAGATTGAAAGATAAATGATCACTCATCCCGTAGAGCTGTGAGAAATGCACCCGGGGATGGCTGGCAGGGATCTGGTGTGCGGCCATCCAGTCTATGGCAATCCGGGAACTCGTTTCATTATGAGTAGCTATGAAGAGGGAAAGGTGATCCAAACGGGCCAGGCAATATAAAACCGATTCATTGTAATCCCGGTCGGTCGATTCCCGGTCCGGCTGAATGGGGGATGGGTAGTGCATTTTTGCCGCCCGCTGCCTTTCCTTTTCCATATAGGCACCCCGGACCAGCTTCAGTCCTGCGATCCACGGTTTTTGACGGGTATTTCCCAGGAAATTTTTCAGGTAATCCAGGCGGTCATGGCGGTAGAGCTGCACGGTATTGAATACGGTCACCCGGTCCCGGTTAAACTCCGCCATCATCGCTTCCGCCAGCTGGTCCAGGGGGCCCTGGATCCAGGATTCCTCCGCGTCCACCAGGACCCCGATATGGTTCCCGTGGGCTGCCTGGCAGATCTTCCACACCCTTTTGCGCACCCGGTCGTACTCGGATGCTTCCGGGTCCGCCAGGGCGGCGCCAGAATGCACCTTTTCCAAAAGGGAGAAGCGGGAAAATCCGGTGATCTTGATGCTGATGAAAGGGATATGGGGCTGGGAAGCTGCAAATTCAATAACCCGAAGGAATTCTGCCAGGTTGCGATCGTAGGTTTGCTCCCCCTCCATTCCTTCCACTCCATAGTCCAGGATCACCTGGATTCCGGAAACCCCCAGCCTGTCCGCCGTTTTCCCGGCTTCCTCCAGGGTCTCCCCGCCGCAGAATTGTTTGAAAATGGATTTGCGAATGAATCCCCGAACGGGAAGCCGGAGCCGCAGGGCCATGACGGTGAAAAAAGAACCCAGGGAGACCAGCCAGCCCCATTTCATGACCGAAAAGATCCATTCGGATTTTTTCAGATCCAGGTCCGACCGGGTTTCAAAAGCGATTTGAGTGTCATCAAAGGAAACGGCTGGTGAAATCGGCATGGACCCGTTTTGGAGGTGGGCAAAGTTAAGGGATGGCCAGCATTCATCCCGGGCAGGAGAATTGCGGGAACCGGTTTAAAACTGAAAATCAAATCAGGGAACGGAGATCGATCCCGTGTTTTATTAAAAATTCTTAAAAATTTTAAACAATCTCTTATCGAATTTTGAAAAAGGACGGAATCATCTTCACTTTATGGTCTTGCAGGAGCCCTGGGACCCTTGAGGGAGCCGGACCAGGGTCCAAATTTATCCTGCCATTTCCGGCTTTTTTCGTAATATTCATACCGGGATTTATCATTCTTTTATACCTGCCCCAAAAGCCTCATCATGAAATACCTCCTGACCCTTTGCCTTTCCGCATTAACCTGTTCCCTCCAGGCCCAAACCATGATTTGCTGCTCCAAACCGGGTCCCAGCGCTACCATGGAATTTGCACTTTTTGCCCGGGACCGGAATTTTATCAATGCCCATGAGGACCCGTTGCCTTTCGTGCTCCAGGATAAAACGGGAAAGGAGATCCGGTATTCCACCCCGGATGGTAAGGATGCCCATGCCTACCTGGTCATGGCCCCCTCCCCCACCCGAAATTATCTTTTCGTGGTCCACGAATATTGGGGATTGAATGATTATATCCGGCAAATGGCCCAGCAACTGGGCACGGATATCGGCCACATCAACGTGATGGCCCTGGATCTTTACGATGGGAAGGTGGCCTCAACCTCCCAGCAGGCCGGCCAGTATATGCAGGGAGTGAAGGACGACCGGGCAAGGGCCATCATTCAGGGTGCGATCAGCTATGCCGGCGCGAACGCCAGAATCTATACGATCGGATGGTGCTTCGGGGGAGGATGGTCCCTGCAGGCCACATTGATGGCCGGAAGGCAGGCGGCCGGCTGCGTCATGTACTATGGAATGCCCGAAAAGGACATCACCAAATTAAAGAACCTTCATGCGGATGTACTGGGGAATTTTGCCAACAAGGATGGCTGGATCAATCCTAAAGTGGTGGACCAGTTTGTTTCGGACATGGCCCGGGCGGGGAAAAAACTGAC
>JANWKA010000009.1 GCA_025451655.1 Chitinophagaceae bacterium
GGGGGAAATACAAAGTGTTCATTCCCAGCAAGAACAATTATTCTGGCTGAACCCCCGGATCCGGTCCTGTTTTGCCAAAGGCGATCAGAAAGGCAATGCCACTGAACCCCAGGGCCTCCAGGACACTCGAAACCTCATTTCCCTGCCCGCTATGGGGATCTGCGATCGCCCTGGGGATATGAAGGACCATGAGCCATATAAAAATCATCAGGCCCGCAAGGAAAGCTACGGTCCTTCTCGTGAACGGGAGGATGATGCCTGTTCCAGCCCCGATCAGGGCGATTCCGGCAAAATAGGTCCAGAATAAAGGCCCCGGTATCCAGGCCGGAACCAGGGTCATTACAAAGGAAGTATAAAGGAAATGGTCGATACCGAAAGTGATCAGGGTAACCGAGAAAAAGATTTTTCCCCAGGGGATGATTTTTTCTAAAATCCTGGACAGGGCGGGCCACCCCGGTTTCGGGGCCGCCCCGCGGATTAAAGATCCGGCGACTAGGAAAGCCCCGCCCGAAATGGTCAATCCCTTTAATGCGCTTGTCCAGGACCCAGGCTGGAGCCAGGCCGGGTTATCGCGTATCTGAAAAGGGATCTGGCAGAAACAAAAAAACGCCAGGAAAAGGGTGCCAAGAAAAAGGGCGGCTTCTATTGCCTTGATGCCGAAAATAATAGCCCATCCGGCGATCAACATGATCCCGCTGCAAACCAGGACCCAGAAATGAAAGCTCGGCATCCAGGAGGGCCAGGCGGGAAGGACCACCGGGCGAAAATCACCGTAGTAGAACTGTTGCAGGGCCAGGCCGATGACCATGATCCCGTAAAAAATCCGCCAGGTTTTCAGTAAAGTTCCCATAAAATGGATTTAAAGGTTTTCGACCAGGTGGCCTGCCGGATTCGCCGGAATGCTACCAATGCATCAGCGACCGGATATAGGGGGTCAGTTCCGCTGCAATTTCCTGGTGTTCCTTCAAATTCGGATGGTCATAACAGGAATGGAAATATCGTTTTGAAAAGAAAAAGGAATGGATATTCCGGGCTCCAGAAGCCCGCAGGAAACCCACCACCCCGCAGATATATCGTTTCAGAACCGGCGCGAGGATGGAATCGGCCATGGGGCTGGAAAGACAAAGGATCACGGCGTGGGGGTTTACGGCCTGCACCTGATGGATGAAATCGACATAGGCACTGCAAAACTTCACCGAATCCTCAATCCCGTCGTTTTGGCCCAGGCAGATCGTAATCAGCTCAGGCTGGTACCGGCTGAAATCCCAGTCCAGACTGTTTTGATCCATCTTCCCGTAAACCTCAGGCATGGTGATGGTCATCCCGCAGCAACTGTGGATCAGCCCGATGCCGGAATAGGCACTGATCACCCATTGGGCGCCAAGGGCCCGCGCCGTGACCGGGCCATAGCTCAGGTAGGCATTGCTCTGGTCATACCATGCCCCCCCGGAACAGCTGAACTCGCGGGTATCGCTGCGGGCTCCGCAGGTGATGGAATTTCCGATGAATTCAATTTTTCTCCTCGGCAGGGCAGGAGGGGAGAGCAATTTCGGGCAAAGAAATCCCTCAAACCGGATCCAGCCACAAAGGGTTTCGGTGTTTTTGCAGATCAGGATCCGGTGGGGTCCCTCCCGGAGTCCCCGAACTGCAAAAATGGTGTCGATGCTCTCCTGAAGTTTCACCCGGTATAAAAGGGTGTCGTCCACCGCAATTTCCAGGTAATTATGGGTGTTTCCCTTCATCTCATCTTCCACAATGAATCCACAGGAAGTACCCTGGAACCGGGCTTCGAGGTAAGTCCCGGGCTGCCAGAACCTGGGAAGGAGGGGGTTGGAAAAATCGATCCGGCCGAAATACCGGATTTCCGGATTATTGGCTGCAAAAAATTGCTGGGAGGAGTCTCCCTGTCCCTTCCCGCTTTCCTGCAGGAAAGAAAGGCTAAACAACAGGAGCAGGAGCGCAGGTCCTTTCATCAAGGGTCCGGTATTTTCCGGGGAAGATAATAAGGAAAAAAGCAAAATCATACCGGGGAGACCCCGCCATCGACCCGGAACGAAACCCGGCAGGCGGGAAACCCCTTTTCCGGTTGCCCGGGATAAACAGAGGGTCTTTTTCCCGATATTGGGTCCTGATGGCTGCCAGGAAGCTACCGGTGATCAAGCAGTTCAGCTATGCGCTGGGCATGATGGGCTGGAGCATGCTGATCAATATGATCAATGTCATCCTGGTATACCTCTACCTGCCTCCCAAAGGCAGCGGTCTCCCGGTTTTCATCACCCAGGTCACCATCCTGGGCATATTCAACGCCATAGCGATCATTACGGCCAGCGGCAGGCTTGTGGATGCAATCTACGACCCCTTTATCGCCCAGGTCAGCGACCGGAGTAAAAACCCCGGAGGCAGGAGGATCCCGCTCATGAAAAAGGCCATCCTGCCCTCCCTGGTATTTTGCTGCCTGGTATTTTATCCCATCAAACCTGAACAAAGCTCTTTAAACATTGCCTGGCTGGTCATTGTCCTGGCCTGTTTTTATGTTTCCACGACCACTTATTACATTCCTTACAATGCCCTGCTTCCGGAACTGGCTCCCAATTCCAGGGATAAGGTCAGGCTGGCTACCTGGCAATCCTTCGGTTACGTCATGGGGATTGCATTGGCTTCCAATGCTTTCAATATTGCCGACCAGCTTCGCTCCTCCCTGCACGGGATCAACCGCCTGCGCTCCCTCCAGATCACCATTTTCGGTCTGGCCCTGATCGCGGCGATCCTGATGGCCGTGACAGCCTTTGGGATCGACGAAAAAACCTATTCCAGGGGAAAACCCAGTTCGGTGCCCATCCGCAAGGCCCTGAAGGAAACCCTGACCAACCGGAATTTCGTGCTTTTCATCATCGCCGATTTTTCCTATTTCATCGCGGTGACGCTCATCACCTCAGGATTGCTTTATTTTGTAACCGTCCTGCTCCGGTTGCCGGAGACCATTGGAAACCGCCTGATGGCGGTGCTGATCCTGATTTCATTCCTGTTTTACCCGCTCATCAATTTCTTTTCAGAAAGGTTTGGAAAGAAGATCATTGTGGTCATCTCCTTCTTCATACTTTCCCTGGTTTTCGCGGGGATCTTCTTCATGGGAAAAGTGCCTCTCAGCCCAACCACCCAGATCTACCTGGTGATCGCGGTGGCTGCGATACCGGTGGCTTCCCTGAACATCCTTCCCAACGCCATCCTGTCGGAGATCATCGACAAGGATACCCGGGACACCGGAGACAATAAGGAAGCGATTTATTTCGCGGTAACCTATTTTTTTGTAAAAATCGCACAGACCCTGGGGATTTCTGTTTTTGCCATGTTCCTGATTTTCGGAAAGGACGCGGGTCATGATTTCGGAATCCGGCTGAACGGGATCCTGGGATTTTGCCTCTGTTTGCTGGCTACCCTGGTTTTCACCCTGTTCAATGAAAAGGGGCTCCATTCCAGAAAACCGGTTCTGGCTCCCGCCGGAAGAAGGAAATCCTAGGCGTTTCCCCGGGGGCTGGAGGCTTCCTTTTCCCGGGTGACCGAATGGAGAAACCGTTCCAGAACAAACAGGGCCGCCTGCCCGGATGGGCCCCTCAGGCTATAATCGAATCCATGGGTGGAGCAGGGCAGGGAAAGGAAATAGTAAGGAATCTGGAGGCCTTTCAGCTTTTCTCCCAGCCTGATGCTGTGCTTCCGGGAAACCAGGGAATCGATCCTCCCATGGAGGATCAAGGTGGGTGGGCAGCCCCGGTGGACCCGGGCGCATGGGGAGGCCTCAAGGTATCGTTCAGGAGCATCAATCCAGGCAGCGCCCAGATAGTTCAGGAAAATGGAAGCCGTATCCAGCACCCATTTATTGCTTCTGGATATCGCTCCCCATACCATGTCGGAAGGAGCGTAAAAAGCAATTACCCCCAGGACACCCCTGATGGGCTTCCTGTCATAGGCAGCCATCAGGGCGATCTGGCCTCCGGCGGAACGGCCCAGAAGGATCACCTTTTCCCGATCGATCCGGAGCTTTTCCCCTTGCTCCTGCAGAAAAGCGACCGCCATTTGGCTGTCTAAAACCGCAGCGGGGTACTGATAAGCCGGAGCCAGCCGGTAGTTGATGGCCGCCACATGGTACCCGGATCTTGCCAGGTAATGGTTGAGTTCAGGCAACTGGCCCCGGTCTCCAGTCATCCAGGAACCGCCATGGACCACGACCACCAGGGGCCGGATGCCAGGGTCTGCTGCAGGGTAAAAATCCAGCAGGAATGGCCCCCCGCTGCCCTGACCATAACTCATGGTGGTTACCGGAACCCGGAAGGAAGCAACACCGGAACATAATTTGAGGAGGCTGAACGGCCTGTGGAGCATTCCCCGAACCGCTCCACCGGGAAAGGACCGTTCCAGCCCCCTGCGGATGGCCCTGCTCCGAAACAGGGCAACCAGGTATGGGCTGAGAAAGGAAGGGCAGGAGACCAGACAAAAAACCAGGGCCAGGAATTTTCCCTTTTCCACTGCAAGACCCAGGACCACCAGATTCAACAGGAGGGGAATCCAGGAAAATTCAGTGACCACCACGGCCACGAGCCAAAAAAAATAGGTGGGGGCCCTGAACCATACGAGCAGCGAAAGGGCAAAACCCAGGATGGAAAGGGTCAGGATCAAGATCAATCTTTTTGAAACAGGTATTGGCTCACCCCCCATTGATTGCCCTGATCGAAGGACCAGAGGCATTCGCAGGCGATTAGAAAAACACGCCACCGGTGATACCAGGCCCCGGATTTTGAAGACCCGTAGAGCTCCCCCAGCAGGTTCAGGGCCTGGTTTCGGTTCCTTTCCATCCGGGCCCTCCAGGCCCTGACCGTCCGGGCATAATGCAATCCATTCAGCCTCCAGCGGCCCTCCTGAACGAGGGGACCGGTAAATTGAAGCAAAAGGGAGTCGGATGGCATGATCCCCCTGGAAAAAAAATACCGGCCCAGCCAGTCCTCTTTACCCAGGTCCTCGAAAAAGTAGCCATGGGCCCGGTGGGAGAACACCTGGACGAATAATTTTCCACCGGGCTGCATCCAATCCCGGATCCTGCTCATGAGGGTCCTGAAATTGCTCATGTGTTCCAGCATTTCCACGGTGACCACCCGGTCAAATTTTTCGGTTGTCGTGAAATCATTCATGTCCCGGCACACCACTTCGACCTGATCCAAACCTTTTTCCCGCGCCAGGCGGTCAATCCAGGCTTTCTGGGCCGGGGAATTGGAAACCGCGGTGATCCGGGATCCCGGATACCGCGCTGCCATCATCAGGGTCAGGGAGCCCCAACCGCATCCCAGTTCAAGGATATGCTGCCCTGGCCGGAGGTCAGCCCTTCTGCAGGTCAGATCCAGCATGGCCCATTCGGCATCATCCAGTTCCCTGCATCCCTTTTCCCAAAGACAACAACTGTATTTCATGGATTTCCCAAGGAAAAGCCGGTAAAATTCCCCTGGCACCCCCTGGTCCTCCTTTTCCGCGGCACGGGCCGGAACCGCGATGGGAGCCTGGTCCATCCTGCGGATCAGGGTTTGAAGCCGTCTGGAAGCCCCATCAGGGCCTCCGGATTCCAGCATCCGCAACCTGCGCCGGATCAGCCTGCGGACCACCAGCCGGATCACCCAGCCGGGGATCCTGCCCTGGTCCAGCAAGGGCTCATACCAGGTTGCTTTCATGCAAGGCCGGATTTGGCGGGATGATAAAAAAGAAAGGTTCCCTGATCTGGAGTCCTCCGGGAACCCTGGGGTAAAAAGCCATGAGGTCCATCTTTTGAGAGGTCCGCAAACAGGGTTTGCGGCTTTGGGATCAGCGCATTCCCGAATTGGTTTTTACGGTAATGATGCGCATTTTTTTCAGCAACAGGATAATGGGGAAGGTGGGGTCAAACTCGTACCATTTCTTGGCGAAATTCGGGCTGTTGGGGCTTTTGTGATGGTTGTTCTGCATCAGCTCCCCCATCAGGAAAATATCCACGGGAAGGGTATTGCGGCTGTGATCTGCATTATCGAAGTTGGAATAACCATATTTATGTCCGCACCAGTTCACGATCGCTCCATGGATGGGGCCCATGAAAAAATGGATGGGAAGCAGCAGGAACATCCACCAGGCGGTGGCGAAATGAACATAATAGGCTACATAACAAAGGCCGAACAGAATCCTCATGCTCCACATGTTGGAGACCCGGTCCAGGAATTTCCATTCCGGGTAATTGCCCCGGAAGGCTTTTTCCGGTTCGACACGGAATTTTGCATAGTCCAGATAGATTTGCTTGGTCCGGATGGTCATGTGCCAGATATCCTTGAAAAAATGCGGGGAATGGGGATCCTTTTCGGTATCGCTATAGGCATGGTGCATGCGGTGCATGATCGCATAGGCCCTGGGATTGAGAAAGGAAGCCCCCTGGGCTATAATGGTGAAAGAATAGAAAAAACGTTCCCAGAACCTGGTCATGGAGAACATCTTGTGGGAAGCGTAACGGTGCAGGAAAAAAGTCTGGCAGAAAAGGGAAATAAACCAGTGGGCCAGAAAGAAAATCAATATGGGCATGAGGGGGGATGATTTGAAGGCACAAGGTACGAAAAAAACTTTTTCGCGGGCCTCATCCGGAGGAATCCCTGCCCCCTGCTGGGGGGCTTTGCTGCACAAAAAACGCGACCGGGATCTGCTTCAGATGGGATTCCCAATCCCGGGGATTTCGGGGATCCAGGACCCGCCCCCCAAGGAGGTTAACCCAGGTGCCCGAGGGATCAGGAAATCCTTCCTGAAAGGGCGGTAAAACGGGAACCGAAAAGGGAGCCAGCACCAGGACCCTGATTTCCTTCCATTGCCGGATGAACCCCAGCCAGCCCGGTCCGGGGTCCA
>JANWKA010000010.1 GCA_025451655.1 Chitinophagaceae bacterium
AAAAAACAGCGGAGGGTCTGGAAATTCCAGGAAATGTACAGGGATTATGAAAACGAGCAGTACATCCTTTCCCGGATCAGGCTGAGCGTTCTGCAGAACCTCACCGGACTCCAGGGCGGTGAGCTGGACCGGTTCCTGGGCTGGTACAAGCCGGATTATAATTATGTCCGCAATGCAACCGATTACGAGCTTTATAAGGATATCCAGGCTGCGGCGATTCAGTTCCGGATGATGATGAAGCACGACACCCTTTTCGAACCCCCGGATGTTCCAGACCAGGATAACTAGCCGGACCGGGACCTGACCCTGAACCTATTTTTTCTGAACCACCGGGCCTTGCGGGCTCAGGGATGCCCTGAGGTATTCCAGGTTGAGCTTTGCGATATTGGAATAAGAAATTTCCTTGGGACATTCGGCCTCACAGGCCCTGGTATTGCTGCAGCTCCCGAAACCTTCCCGGTCCATCTGGGCCACCATTTGAACCACCCTGGACCTGCGTTCCGCAAAACCCTGGGGCAGCATGGAAAGGTGGGCCACTTTGGAAGCCACGAAAAGAAGGGCCGAGGAATTGATGCAGGCCGCAGCACAGGCTCCGCAGCCAATACAGGCTGCTGCGGCAAAGGCCGCTTCCGCACGGTCCTTTTCCACCGGTATGGTGTTGGCATCCACCGCATTGCCGGTGTTGACCGAAATGAACCCCCCGGCCTCAATGATCCGGTCAAAAGCACTCCGGTCCACCACAAGATCCCGGACCACGGGAAAGGGAGCCGCCCTCCAGGGTTCCACGACGATGGTTTCCCCGTCCCTGAAATGTCTCATGAAGAGCTGGCAGGTGGTGGTGGCCTTCATGGGGCCATGGGCCCGGCCATTGATATACATGGAACACATCCCGCAGATTCCCTCCCGGCAGTCATGGTCGAAGGCAACCGGGTCCTTTCCCTCCACAATCAGCCTCTCGTTGAGTACGTCGAACATTTCCAGGAACGACATGTCTTCCAGGATCCCGGTGACAGGATAGGTTTCAAAATGACCCGGGTCCCCCGAATCCTTCTGCCTCCATACTTTTAGGGTGAAATTCATGGGGTTTATTTATAGTTTCTCTGTGTGGGATGCATCACCTCGAATTCGAGGGTTTCCCTGTGGAGGATGGGCTCAGCCGATTCCTTCCATTCCCAGGCCCCCACATAGCAGAAATGCGCATCATCCCTCAGGGCCTCTCCTTCAATGGTCTGGTATTCTTCCCGGAAATGTCCACCGCAGCTTTCCCTGCGGTGAAGTGCGTCCACACAGGTGAGTTCCCCCAGTTCCAGGAAATCAGCCACCCTTCCTGCCTTTTCCAGTTCCGGGTTGAGCTCCCGGGAATTGCCGGGGATACGGACCTCCTTCCAGAACTCCTCCCGCAGGGCCCGGATCCCGGATATGGCCTGCTCCAGGCCTTTCTGGTTGCGTGCCATGCCGCATTGGTCCCACATGATCTTGCCCAGGGCCTTGTGGAAATGATCCACAGAATATTTGCCACGGATTGCCATCAGCCGGTTCAGGTGATCTTCAACCGCTTTTTCGCCTGCGGTAAAAGCAGGATCGCTGACCGGGACCGTTTTGGTCCCAATTTCTCCGGCCAGGTAGTTTCCCAGGGTATAAGGGATCACAAAATATCCATCCGCCAGTCCCTGCATGAGGGCCGATGCCCCAAGGCGATTGGCCCCATGGTCCGAGAAATTACATTCCCCCAGGGCAAAAAGGCCCGGAACCGTGGTCATCAACTCATAGTCCACCCAGAGGCCTCCCATGGTGTAATGCACGGCCGGGTAGATCCGCATGGGGGTGAGGTAGGGATTTTCCCCGGTGATCCGGGCATACATATCGAAGAGGTTGCCGTATTTCTCCCGGATCAATTCCCTGCCCAGGTCCAGAACCTGTTCCTCGGTGGGTGCGTCCATCTGCCGCTGGTGGGCCTCTGCCCTGCCATATCTTGCTGTGGCGTCCATGAAATCCAGAAATACCGATTGTCCGGTCGGTCCGACCCCAAAACCCTCATCGCAACGTTCCTTGGCTGCACGGGAAGCCACATCCCGGGGGACCAGGTTACCGAAAGCGGGATACCGGCGTTCCAGGTAATAATCCCGTTCTTCATCCGGGATGAGGTTCGGGCTCCGGGTATCCCCTGGCTTCCGGGGAACCCAGATCCTGCCGTCATTGCGGAGGGACTCCGACATCAGGGTGAGTTTGGACTGATGGTCTCCGGAGACCGGGATGCAGGTCGGATGGATCTGGGTATAGCAGGGATTGGCGAACCAGGATCCCCGCCGGTAAGCCTTCCAGGCCGCGGTCACATTGGATCCCATCGCATTGGTGGAAAGGTAAAATACATTGCCGTAGCCCCCGCTGCAAAGCAGGACAGCATGCCCAAAATGGCGTTCCAGGGCCCCCGTGATCAGGTTCCTTGCGATGATCCCCCGGGCCTTTCCGTCGATGACCACCAGGTCCATCATTTCATGCCGGGAATGCATGGTCACCTGACCCAGGGCCACCTGGCGCTCCAGGGCGGAATAGGCGCCAAGCAGGAGCTGCTGACCCGTCTGGCCGGCCGCATAAAAAGTGCGTTGAACCTGGACCCCGCCGAAAGAACGGTTGCTCAGCAACCCTCCGTATTCCCGGGCGAACGGAACCCCCTGGGCCACGCACTGGTCGATAATGGCCGAGCTGGTCTCGGCCAGCCGATACACGTTGGCTTCCCTCGACCGGTAATCCCCTCCCTTCACGGTATCATAAAACAACCGGTATACCGAATCCCCGTCGTTCTGGTAATTTTTGGCCGCGTTGATGCCCCCCTGCGCCGCAATGCTGTGGGCCCTGCGGGGACTGTCCTGAAAACAAAACGCCTTCACCTGGTAGCCCAGCTCCGCGAGGGATGCCGCTGCGGAAGCACCTGCCAGTCCGGTGCCCACAACGATCACCTCCAGCTTCCGTTTGTTGGAAGGATTGACCAGCCTGCAGTTGCTCTTGTAGGTGACCCATTTTTGATCCAGGGGGCCTGGGGGAATTTTAGCATCAAGTTCCATAGCGGTCCGGTAATTTTTCCGAGTTCAGGATACCCAGCCAAAATAAATGGAAACCGGCATCAGCGCAAAGATGACCGGTACCAGGATGGAATAGGCAGTCCCGATGCCCCTGATGAGGGGAATATATTTTCCTGAATCCAGGCCAAAGGTTCGAAATGCGCTCTGGAAACCATGCAGCAGGTGCCAGAAAAGCGAGAACAGGCCGGCAAGATAGAAGATCACCAGCCAGCCATGACTGAACAGCGACTTCATCCTTTCAAAAAGGTTCAGTTCCTTCCCGCCGGTGATCATATGGTACCGGTTCGGCGCCCAGAAATTGGCCCAGTGGACGAGCAGAAAAATGAAGATCAGGGTGCCGAGCAATCCCATGGACCGGGAATACCAGGTGCTGTTCTGGTTGCGGCGGGAAACTGCATATTGCACGGGACGTTTGTTCCGGTTTTGAAGGGTCAGGGCCCAGCCCTGGATGATATGGGCGAAAATACCCACGAACAATCCCAGTTCCAGGATATGCATGATCCAGTTGAATCCCATGAAATGGGCGACCTCAAGAAAGGTTTTGCCGTGGTCGGGAACAAAGATGCAGAAATTGATGCTGCAATGAACGATCAGGAAAAGCACCAGGAACAGTCCTGTAAACCCCATCACGAATTTCTTACCTACGGCGGAGGTGAGCAGTTGTTTCCATTGCATGACGAACCGTTAAAGGCTGACCGGAGAAAAAACGGAGCAAATTTAAGTCATGCGGAGGGAAAACAGCGCTAAAATATCGGGGAAGACAGCCTGCTTCCTAGTTCAGCCTTTTCATCATCCGGTTGTCCACCAGGGAAAACAAATGCTGAGGAAGGAAGTTCCTCCAGTTGGGAACCTCAAACAGGTGGATAAACCGGTCCAGCCCGTTGCGCTGGAATTCGGACTCCGTCTGCTGCGGCATATTGAGGCTGGCGACCCACCCTCCCTGGTCCTGGATATCTTCCCACCATTCTTCGTAATAACAGTCGTCCGAGTGGTGGAAATTGAGGACGTTTTCTGTGATGAGGATGAACTTGGTGATCCCCTGGATGATCATGGGGTCGATCACTTCCCGCTTGAGGGTCATGACATCATTTTCGATTGCATCGTTCCATTCCCCGATCATTTCGATGATCGCATAGCCGAAGGGATAGTCCGCGTAAAGCACCTTGACATATAATGTCGGGGAGCCGAAGTCGTCCCACTGGGGGTGGATAAAGTAATTATAGATGGTTTGGGTGAAGGCAAATTCGCTATGGGTCCTCCCGAAAAACGGGGAAACTTCGTCCTCCTCAGCCAAATAAAGATGGCGCCAGTTGAAAAATGGTTCGATATCATGCATACCCTATCCTCTTTCGGACTCCGGGCTCCCCCTGCCATGGCCCGCCCGGACCGCTTTTGAAACACTTCCATATTGAAGCAGCAAATCCTTTGCCTGATTGTAATCCCCAATTCCCAGTTCCTCCTGGACCATTTTCACCCCGCGGTCCAGCAATTTCCCGTTGGTCAACTGCATGTGAACCATTTTGTTATCCTCCACCCGCCCCAGACGGATCATCACCGCGGTGGAGATCATGTTGAGGACCAGCTTCTGGGCGGTACCGCTTTTCATCCGGGTACTTCCGGTAACGAATTCAGGGCCGACCGGCACCTCCACGACGTAATCGGATTCAGAAGTAACCGGTGACCCGGGATTGCAGGTGATGCAACCGGTCTGGATCCCGGCCTTTCTGCAGGCCGCAAGCGCCCCGACCACATAGGGTGTGGTTCCGCTCGCGGCGATACCGATCACCAGGTCGCGGGTCGTGATCTCATGCTGCTGCAGGTCCCTCCATCCCTGAAGGGTGTCGTCTTCCGCGAACTCCACCGCCTGGCGGATGGCCTGGTCTCCACCGGCCATCAGGCCGACGACCAGCCCTTGGGGGACCCCGAAAGTCGGCGGGCATTCCGAAGCATCCAGGATCCCGAGCCTGCCGCTGGTCCCAGCCCCGATGTAAAATAACCGTCCCCCGGCCAGCATACCGTCTGCCGCAGCCACAACCAGGGAGGCAATGGAAGGAATGGCCCTGCGCACGGCTTCAGGAACCCCGGCATCTTCCTGGTTGATCAGGGAGAGCAACTGCTCCACATCCATTTCCTCCAGGTGCCTGTGGGGAGAGGGGCTTTCGGTTATCTTCTCAAATGATTTCATTGCAATTGGCTTCAGAGGCGGTGATAAAGGATCAGCCCATCCATGGGGCTGCGCAGGATCCGCCCGGCTTGCAGTTCGTATACCCGGCAAAGCTCTCCGACCACGTCCCGGAACATCCAGGCGATGCTTCCCGCGAAATGAATGGGCACCTTCCAGCTTTCCCGGTATTTGTAAATATGATTATAAAAAAACTCATGGAGCCCGTCTTCGATGATATTTTCCACCATAAAGTGCCCCCGGTTTTCCATCAGGAACGAGGCAAAGGATGCGAGATACCGGTTGGGCAGCGGCTTTTTATAGACCTGGTCCAGGATCTCATGGGGAGTGGAATGAAATTGCCCGTCGAACCGGGCGGAAAGATCGGATTCAAAAGTATGGTACAGGTAATGCTGCAGGACCTTTTTGCCAAAATAGGCCCCGCTGCCCTCGTCTCCCAGAATGAACCCCAGCCCCGGATTGTTCTTCACGATTCTTTTCCCGTTATAGTAACAGGAATTGGACCCGGTTCCCAGGATGCAGGCGATCCCTTTTTCATTCCCACAGAGCGCCCTGGCCGCTCCCATCAGGTCATGGGTCACCTGGATTTCAGCCCGGGGAAAAACTTCGGAGAAGATCTTTTTGATGACCCTTGCGTTGGAGGGGTTGGCACAACCCGTCCCGTAATAAAAAATCTCAGCCGTGTCAGCCTTTCTTCTCAGGGCTCCCCTGAGCTCTTTTTCCAGGACCTCCCGGATCTGCGCCGCGGTCTGGAAATAGGGGCTGATCCCCTGGGTGGAGGCATGCATTTTCCCCGCGGCTGACAGCAGGCACCAGTCGGTTTTGGTCGATCCGCTATCCACGATCAGTTTAACCTTCCTTTTCATCATTTTTTCCAATCTGGTCGAGCCCCAAGCCAGCAGCCTGATTTTCCATATTTTTGTCCCAATTTACCAAGAAAGCCGCAGGGAGTAAAATTCCTCCAGGATCCCGGATCCGGCCCGCCATTGAACGTTTATAACCAATCCTTGTACCGTGCCTTTCAATAGAAAAAAGTACAGCGTGTTCTTCCCGCTGCTCTTTTCCATCGTGCTTGCCCTGGGCATGTACCTGGGCTTTAAACTCCGGGACGCCTCCGGTCCGCAGTATCATATCCTGCTCCATGGAGCCGCAGGGGGCACCATGGAGGAAATCCTGGATCTGATCCGGGTGAAGTATGTGGACACCGTGGATGACGCCGATCTGAGAACCGACGCCATTACCGGCATTCTTTCCCACCTGGACCCCCATTCCGTATACATCCCCCCCGAGGACCTGGAAGGAGTCAACGACGACCTGCAGGGAGATTTCGAGGGGATCGGGGTGGAATTCACCATGGTGCGGGACACGGTCAATATCGTTTCGGTCCTTCCCAAGGGACCCTCTGCTTCGGCGGGACTCCGGCTCGGCGACCAAATCCTTAAAATCAATGATTCCCTGGTTTGCGGGGTTCATGCCTCCCTGGACCGGATCCGGGAACTCCTCCGGGGCTCCTCCGGGACGATGGCGGGGTTGCTGGTCCGCAGGGGGGAAAAGCTCCTGGAATTTTCGGTACGCAGGGGAATGGTCCAGATCCAGAGCATCGACGCGAGCTACATGATCACTCCGGATATCGGTTATATCCGCATCAACCGTTTTTCGGACAATACCTACCAGGAATTCATGCAGGCCATCACTCCCCTGAAGGCCGCCGGCATGAAGAAACTGATCCTGGACCTGAGGGAGAACCCCGGAGGTTTTCTGGAAGCGGCCACCGCGGTGGCCGATGAATTGCTGGACGACCACAAGCTGATCGTATACACTGAAGGGAAAAGCGTTCCAAGAACAGATTATGATGCCGGGAAGCCCGGCGTTTTCGAACAGGGAAAACTTGCAGTTCTGGTGGACGAGGGGACTGCCTCTGCCAGCGAGATCCTTTCCGGGGCGGTGCAGGACTGGGACCGGGGAATCATTATCGGCCGCAGGACCTTCGGCAAAGGCCTGGTTCAGGAACAATATCCCCTGGAGAACGGAGGGGCCCTGCGGCTCACCGTGGCCCGTTATTATATTCCTTCAGGCCGCTGCATCCAGAAACCTTACGACAAGGGTCTGGAAGCCTATGACGAAGACCTCATGAACCGGTATCACCATGGGGAATTCATCTCCGCAGACAGCATCCATGTCTCCGATACCACCATTTATCATACCCTGGTGAAGCACCGGATTGTCTATGGGGGAGGAGGAATTACACCGGATATCTTCATCCCTTTCGACACTACCCGGCTGGATGAACTGATGAGCGAAATTTCAGGCAAGGACGCGCTAAACGCCTTCACCTACCGGTTTTTCACGAGGTACAGGCCTCAGTTTAACGGCTATCCCTCCCCCCAGGCCTTCAACCTTTCTTACCAGGTGCCGGATTCGGTGATGAACGCCTTTTCGGAATTTGCCCGGGCGGACAGCATCCCCGCCATCAGGAGCATGACCCCCCGCCAGTCCCGGGAAATTCAAAACCGGATCAAGGCCCTGTTCGCCCGCGATCTTTGGAGGGAACAGGGGTATTGGGTGGTATCCAACGCGACCGATCCCGCC
>JANWKA010000011.1 GCA_025451655.1 Chitinophagaceae bacterium
ATAATCCCTGAAAAACGCTATATTTGGGGATTATAATCCCTGAAATATGATAGAAAGGATCTTATCGAAAAAGCTGAAGGAGAAGATTGATTTTAAAAAAGCCCTTGTGCTGCTGGGCCCAAGGCAGGTTGGTAAGACCACCCTGATTACCGGGTTGGCCAAAGAGTCAGGGGTTGATTTTTTATACCTCAATGGGGACGATCCCGCAATCCGGTTGGGTTGGAATAATCCTTCCTATGCTTTTATCGAGCAAAATATCGGAGCTTATAAAATGGTGGTTTTTGATGAAGCCCAAAGGCTGGAAAATATTGGGCTCAGTGCTAAAATGATCCTGGATGCCGGTCGGGGAGTGCAGCTTTTCCTTTCCGGGTCCTCTGCGCTGGAAATAGCCAATCGACTGAATGAACCGCTAACGGGCAGAAAATGGGAATACCATCTGTTTCCCTTATGCTGGGAAGAAATCAGGAACCATTTCACTTTTGCCAAAGCAATGCTCCGGCTTGAAAGTTTCCTGGTATATGGTCTATATCCCGATGTGGTGGTTCACCCGGAAAATGCCAGGGAAATTCTCACGAACCTGGCAGGAAGTTATTTATACAAGGATGTCCTGGAATCCGGGGGAGTACGACGTCCTGACCTGTTGCTGAAGATATTGCAGGCCCTTGCCTGGCAGGTTGGAAATGAAGTGTCCTATTCGGAACTTGCACAGGTTGCCGGCGCGGATAAAGCCACCATCAGCTCCTATATTGATTTGTTGGAAAAGGCGTTTGTCATATTCCGATTCAATCCCTTCTCCAGGAACCTTCGCAATGAGATCAGCACATCACGCAAGATTTATTTTTACGATAACGGAGTAAGGAATTCGATAATTAATAATTTTGCCCCTTTGCAGGACCGAAATGATGTGGGCTCACTTTGGGAAAATTTTATCATTTGTGAGCTGATAAAAAAAAGGGCCTACCAGGGCTTTTTTGGTAACGTTTATTTCTGGCGCAGCAACCGGGCCGAGGTGGACTACCTCCAGGACCAGGACGGAAAACTGGCCGCCTTTGAAATTAAATGGAATCCGAAAGCGAAGGTGAAATTTCCAAATTCATTTACGGAAAGTTATCGCCCGGAAACCGCACGGGTGATCCATCGGGATAATTTCTGGGAATTCCTTTGATGGATCCGGGTTGATTACCTCAATGGGCGCGATTCATTCTGAAATTTTTAATATTGGGGTTAAGGCACAATATCCTGATTCCAAATCAAATTTGTAAGTAAATTAAGGCCGGATCCCACCGGGTTCCCGAAAAAAACCCATGCGTCCCGCCTTTCTGCTTTGCTTTGTCCTTTCCTATTTCCTGCTGCTGCTCCTGATTGCCTGGCTGACCTCCCGAAAAGGGGATAACGACACTTTTTTTGTGGCCAACCGGAATTCCCGGTGGTGGCTGGTCGCATTCGGAATGATTGGAACCTCAATCTCCGGGGTGACCTTCATTTCGGTTCCGGGCACGGTGAGGACGGACCATTTTTCCTATTTCCAGTTCATCCTGGGCAATTCGGTAGGTTATATCCTGATCGCCCTGGTACTGCTTCCCCTTTATTACAGGTTGCGGCTGACCTCGATCTATACCTACCTCAGGACCCGGCTGGGCCCCTCCAGCTATAAGACCGGCGCATTCTTTTTCCTGCTTTCCAGGACGATCGGTTCCTCCTTCCGTCTTTTCCTGGTGGCTATCGTCCTGCAGCGGTTCATTTTCGATGCCTGGAATATCCCCTTCTGGCTGACTGTTTCGGTATCCCTGGTGCTGATCTGGACTTATACCTTCCGGGGAGGCCTCAAGACCATCATCTGGACGGATTCGGTGCAGACTTTCTTTTTACTGGCTTCGGTGATCCTTTCGGTGTACTTCATCGGCAAAAGCCTGCATTCCAGCCTCCCGGCCCTGGCCCGGATGGTCGCCGACAGTTCCTATTCCCGGATCTTTATCTGGGACCATTTCATGGCCGATCCCAGGCAATTTGTGAAGCATTTCCTGGGCGGGGTGGCCGTGAGCGTGGCGATGACCGGCCTGGACCAGGACCTGATGCAAAAAAACCTGAGCTGCCGCAATGTGGGTGAGGCCCGCAAGAACATGTTCAGTTTCACCCTGATCTTCGTGCTGGTGAACCTCTTCTTCCTGAGCGTTGGGGCCCTGCTTTATATTTTCGCCTCCGCAAAGGGCATCCCGGTTCCGGCCAGGTCGGACTATCTTTTTCCCACCATCGCCCTGCAGCACCTGGGTACCATGGAAGCCATCATTTTCATCCTGGGGCTTACAGCGGCAACCTTTGCCACCACGGATTCCGCCCTGACGGCGCTCACCACCTCGTTCTGCGTGGATTTCCTGGGGTTCCGGGAGAACCAGGACCATGCCCAGGGAGACCGGTCGGTCAGGACCCGCCACCTGGTCCACATCGGGTTTTCAGCTTTGTTTCTGGTGGTGACCGTGGGTTTCCGGTACCTGGTCAGCGAGGCCGTGGTCACGGCGATCTTCCAGGTGGCCAGCTATACATATGGTCCCCTGCTGGGGCTGTTCCTGTTCGGGATCCTGAGCCGAAGGGGAGTCCGGGACCGCTGGGTCCCCTGGGTCTGCGTCCTATCTCCGTTGATTTGCTTTTTGCTGCAGCGGTTTACTTTGGTGTGGTTTGGATACCATTTCGGATTTGAACTGCTGATCCTGAACGGCCTGCTCACTTTCGCAGGGCTCGCTATGCTATCCCGACCTAAACCTTTTATTCTGAATCCCTGATTATTTTGGAATATTATTCTATATTTTTTTAAATTTGCAGAATAATATTCTGAAACTGGTTTCCCTGGACGATATTGACCTCAGGATTTTAAACTACCTGCAGCAGGATGGCCGGATGACGAATGCCGCACTGGCCGCTGCCCTGGGCATGGCGCCTTCAGCCATGCTGGAGCGGGTCCGGAAACTGGAAAAGAACCGGGTGATCCGGGGCTTCGGGCCCCGGATCGACCCGGAATCCCTGGGCCTGAAACTTCTGGCCTTTATCCAGGTACGGACCGGGGAAGGCCCGGGAAGCCTGCGGATCGGAAAGAAGCTGGCCGCGCTTTCAGGAGTCCTGGAACTGCATCATATCGCGGGGGAGGATTGTTTCCTGATGAAGGTGAGGGCGCGTGATCCCCAGTCCCTGGCTGGATTTCTAAGGCAACAACTGGGCAAAATACCCGGCATTCTTTCCACCAGGACCACCATTGTTCTGGAAACCCTTTCCGAGAACAATCTCATACCCATACCCGGGATCTCCAATGGAAAATAAAACCGCTCCCTCCCCTGGTTTGGTCATTGCCGCCTTCGCCGCGATTTACCTGATCTGGGGTTCAACCTATACGGCCATTGCAGAGGCGCTCAGGGACCTGCCTCCCTTCCTCCTTGCGGGAATCCGTTTTACGGCTTCCGGGCTCATCCTGCTGGCCTGGTGCAGGTTCCGCGGCGAAAGGCCTCCCCGGCTGGGGGGGATCGCAAAAAATGCATTCACCGGAGTCCTCACCCTGGGTTGCGGAACGACCTCCCTGATCTGGGCCGAACAGTACCTTCCTTCGGGGTTGTCGGCCATTATTGTAGCTGCGATACCGCTCTGGTTCGTCGTCCTGGACAAAAGAAACTGGTCCGGGAACCTGTCCAACCCATGGACGGTAACCGGCTTATTGATCGGGTTTGGAGGCATGTTGCTTTTGGCGGGGGCCAAAGGGCCGGTGGATCTTTCCACGAACCCGAGGCAACTGGTGAGTTTTGTGGTCCTGGTTTCAGGCGGTGTCCTCTGGGTTTGCGGTTCCCTGTTCTCCAAATATTCCAGCTCCTCGGGGTCCACCCCGATGAAGGCTGCCTTCCAGATGGTGGCAGCAGGCGCCGCTGGCTTCATCGTGGCCGCAATCTCCGGGGAGTTCAGACATTTTGCTCCCTCCCGGATCCACCTGTATCCCCTCCTTTCGGTAGGTTACCTGGTGGTGATGGGTTCGATCGTGGGATATATCGCCTATATCTGGCTGCTCAGCGTGCGAACTCCGGCCCTGGTTGGAACCTACGCCTATGTCAACCCGGCCATTGCCCTGATGCTGGGGTGGATTCTGATCGGTGAGACCGTCACCCTGCGACAGGTGGTTTCCCTGCTGGTGATCCTGTGCGGCGTGCTCCTGGTCAATCTTTCCAAGTATAAAAGAAAAATCCCGGCCATCCTTGAGGGGAAGGGCAGTTGATTATTTTTACCAGACAACCTTCAGAAAATGAATCATTCGATCAAAAACATCCATGAAAGGGACTGGGCGGAGAGCCTGGCCCATTCCAGCTGGCAGATCTTCAAGGTCATGGCCGAGTTCGTGGAAGGGTTCGAGGTCCTCAATAAAGTCGGTCCCTGCATTTCCATTTTCGGTTCCGCGAGGACCACCTCAGGACACCCCTATTATGAGCTTGCTGCAGAAATCGCCCGGAAGCTGGTCCAGGAAGGTTTCGGCATCATTACCGGAGGAGGGCCCGGGGCCATGGAAGCCGCCAATAAGGGAGCGCACCTTGCCGGGGGAAGGTCCGTGGGTCTCAATATCGAGCTTCCCCATGAGCAACAGGCCAACCAATATATCGACCGGGACAAGGCAGTCAACTTCAGTTTCTTCTTTGTTCGCAAGGTCATGTTCGTCAAGTATGCCCAGGGCTTTGTGATGATGCCCGGGGGTTTCGGGACCATGGATGAATTTTTCGAGGTAGCCACCCTGATCCAGACCCGGAAGCTCAACGAGACCCCCATGATCCTGGTGGGAAGCTCCTACTGGAGCGGGTTGCTGGACTGGATGAAAAAAGTGATGTGCGACAGCCACCATAATATCAACCCGGGGGACCTGGACCTGGTTAAAATGTACGACACGGCTGACGAGGTGGTGGATTATTTCCGGGAATTTTACAGCGTGCATAAACTGAGGCCTAATTTTTAGCCTTCCGGTTTCTGCAGGAAGGGATTCAGGGACAGGGGGTTATGCGGGCCCGGACCGGACTGGCACCAAACAATTATTTCGGCGGGACAATTTTTTCCTGAAAAAGGCATTCTATAATTTTGTAGGCCTACCTTTCCTGAATGGATCTGATTTTGCCTGAAGTGCAGGCCTATGCCGAAAAGGCAACAGTTGCGGAGAGCCCCCTGCTGAGGCGGCTGAACCAGGATACCCTGGACCATGTCCCGGGGTACCAAATGCTGAGTGGTCCGCTGCAGGGAGCGGTGCTCATCATGATCTCCA
>JANWKA010000012.1 GCA_025451655.1 Chitinophagaceae bacterium
GGTCCGGCCTGGAAATGGACCGTGGGCAGGGAAGAATAGGCCAGGTTGAGTTCGGTGGCCTGGCCTGCGGTCAGCACCAGCCCGTTATAGGGGATGGTGGTAAAAAAGGGTATGGAAACCACATCTGGCACATTGGCCACAACTCCTTTTGCTCCTCCGGATGTCAGGGTGGTGAGGGCAGCAAGCAGGGCCGCATGAAATTGACCGGTATCGGTAATGTCGTCCGGCCTGGGGATGGGAGGCGCCACTTTTCCGACACCCCCCGAGGTGGCATATCCCAATACATCATTGTTTCCGATCCAGGCTGTAAAAAAGGTAGGATTGATCCGCATGGCTTCACTGATCATCGTGCTGGTTCCCGGGTTTTGGCAAAACCGTTGCAAAAAGGGATTGAGCAGGCTATACAGGGGCTGGATCATATCGACGGACCTGGCGCCCGGAGCGGCCACATCATTGTAAGGCCCGGCGGCCGAAACATTATCCAGGGCGGTCGCCGGGAAATCCGGAGCTGGAGCCAGGCTACCATTCACGATGGTCAGGGTCAGCATGGGAATTCCCGAACCATTGTTTCCGTTTCCTTCCTGAAGAAGCGGAATCCTGAAGCTGCCCCCTCCCGCTGCCTTCATCTGGATGGCCAGCATGTCGGGATAGGAATTGATTTGTCCGTTGCGGGAAAGAGCGCCACTGGAATATCCCGCGGTCAGGGAATTACCAACCGCCACATATCTTGAAAAATTGGCGCTTCCGGATGTGGCCGCGGGGATCGTGATATCGGGCTTGCATCCGGTGGCCCAAAAGGACAGTAAGGCACCGGCAATCAGGAGGTTCGAGGCAGTTTTGCTCATGGGAATGATTTTAACTTCCGGGCGCGTCATTAAAAGGAATAGGTGATTCCGCCGCCTGGGGCATAGATATAGGATTTATAGGTTCCGGAAAAGGAGTCCGCCCGGTCTGTTCCGGTCCGTTGAAGGACATCCAGCCAAAGAAAGGAAAGGTCAACCTCAAATTTTGGGCTGGCATGGATCCCAAGTCCTGCCGTTAGCCCGAACCGGTTATTATCCGGAAAGTCAGGAGCGAGGTACCCATTTTGAACCGGGGTTGACTCGAAAAAGGCTCCTCCACGGATATCCACCTTTTTACTGGGGGAATACTGTACCCCGGCCCGGATCCCGGGGACGGACCGGTAATTTTTGACCTCCCGCGTATTGGTCAGCAGGGAGGTTTGGTTCTTGTAATCGAAGGTCAGGGTATCATAAGTGTTCCAGAAAACCAGGTCCGCATCGAAGGTTACCAGCCAGGCACTGTCGATCCTGAGACCAAAGCCCAGGGTCAGGTCTGCTGGCAACGGGATGGTGCTGGAAAAGGTGGTATTGGCCAGCTCGGTCTGAAAACTGGAGGGCACTCCGGAGAAGTTGGCATTGCCGTTATTGAAATCGAGTTTCAGGGCGGAATGATAGGTCAGGCCGGCTGAAAACCGGCTATCCGGCTTCACCAGGATCCCTGCACTGTATCCCCAGCCGGTTCCATTCCCGGTCAGGGTCGCCCGGGCGTAATTGCCCTGCTCATTGCTTACCGGGATATCCTTGCTCAGGGTTACATTCCCCAGGGAATAAATCACCCCTGCCCCGATTCCGATCTTATCGGTAATCTGATATCCCAGCGTGGGTTGAATATATATGGTCTGGAGCTGGATGGAATGAAGGATGAACCTGCCGCTGAAATTTTCCGGCCAGGTAAGACCGGAACCATAGGGGGTATAGACACCGATTCCAGCCGTAAACCGGGGATCAATTTTGAAACTGACATATCCTCCAAATGGAGTGAATATTTGGTTTTGGGAATCATAGGCAATGCCATGGCCTGTTTCAACAAACTCGGTCCGGGGCATCAGCGCGCTTCCTCCAAGGGAAAGGCTTGACCCTTTGGTGAACCCCAATCCTCCCGGGTTAAAATAAATGGTGGAAGCATCGAAGACATATCCGGCCCCTGTATGACCCATCGAATTTTGTTTCACCCCCAGCAAATTGATCTTGAAACCCTGGGCCCGGGCGGGAACATAAAAACTCCCCAGAAGGCCGATATGCAGGATGATTTTTTTCATAGGTTAAGGATTGTCAGTCAATTATGCCGCAAATATATATAAATTTAATTTACCCAGAGTAAATGCAAGGAATGCAAATGATTATTATTGGACATATTCCAATATAGAACAGCGTCCCGAACCATCGGGCATTGGGATCCATCCCGGGATGGAAAGAGGGCCATCCCGACTGGTGAGCCGAAGGGGAAGAAATCCCGAAAAAAAGAGGCGGCGATTTTCAGTTTTCGCCAGCCTTGACCTGCTCCCAAAGCTGGTCCATTTCTTCCAGGGTCATTTCGGAAAGGGTTTTTCCAGCGGAGGCGGCAAGTTGTTCCATCCGGGTGAACCGGCGGATAAATTTCAGGTTGGTGAGCTCCAGGGCATGGTCGGCATCCACCCGGAGGAAGCGGGAATAGTTCACCATGGAAAAAAACAGGTCCCCGAATTCCGAGGTGATTTGCGGGTCTCCTCCGGCCTGAATGGCCTGATCCAGTTCGGACCATTCTTCCAGGATCTTTTCCCTGACCTGGGTGATGGTTTCCCATTCGAAACCGGTTTGTTTGGCCTTTTCCTGCAGTCTCATGGCTTTAACCAGTGCCGGTAGTGAGCCGGGAACTCCCGACAAAGCGGACTGCTTCCCTTCCCGGAGCTTCAGCTTTTCCCAGTTCCTTTTCACCGCTTCCTCCCCTTCAAGCTCCAGGGTTCCGTACACATGGGGATGTCTTGAAACCAGCTTTTCGCAAATGCCTTCGATCACCTCCTGGAGGCTGAAAGCCCCCTGTTCCTCCGCAATCCGGGAATAAAAAAGGATATGCAGGAGCAGGTCCCCCAATTCCTCTTTCATTCCTTTCCAGTCCTGCGCGGTGATGGAATCGGTCAGCTCATAGAGTTCCTCTATGGTTTGTTGCCTGAGGGTCAGGACCGTCTGTTTCCGGTCCCAGGGGCAATGTTCCCTCAGGTCTTTCAGGATCCGGATCAGGCCCTCGAAATCCCGGTTAGCAGGAGGAATTAACATGGAAAATTTTTTATGGGCAATTGCACTGGAACCGGTCCCGGTCAAAGGTTGATTCCAAATTCATTCAATTGGGTCATCAGCCGGTCGGAATCGACAAAATGGATGCAATGGAATCCGGCTTTACGGGCTCCCTCGATATTTCTCAGGCTGTCATCGATGAACAGGGAAAGACCGGGTTGGATCTGATACCGTTCTGTGAGAATGTCGAAAATCCGGCGGAAAGGCTTCCGGGTTTTTTCCGTTCCTGATACTACGATCCCGTCAAACCATCCCAGGAAGGAAAACCGCTCCAGAGCCACCGGGAATGTTTCTGCAGACCAATTGGTCAGGGCGAACAACCTGAACTTCCCGGTCTGTTTCAGGCGATTCAGGATTTCCACCGTTCCGGAATGCGCTGTACCGAGCATTTCTTCCCACCGGGTGTAATAAGCCCTGATCTGGGGTTCCCAACCGGGGTACCGGCGAATCAGCATTTCAGTCCCCTCCCTGATGGGTCTTCCGGCATCCTGCTCCTCGTTCCAGTCTAGCGTGCAGACCGTTTCCAGGAAATCCCTGATTTCCAGTTCGGTCTGAAAGATCTTCCGGTAGAGGTAATAGGGATTCCAGTCGATCAATACACCGCCCAGATCAAAAATGACCGATTGAATCGTAGGAATATGTTCTGGCATGAACCGGGATTATTCCCCCTTGAACCGGGGCTTTCTTTTTTCTATAAATGCCCTCATTCCTTCCTTCTGGTCCCCGGAGGCAAACAACAGGTAAAAATTCTTCCGCTCATATTGAAGGCCTTCTTCCAGGCTGGTCTCGAAAGCTTTGAGGACGGATTCCTTGGCCAGCCGGACCGCCAGGGGAGGCATTTCGGAAATTTTAACTGCTAGCTGAATCGCCTCCTCCAGAAAAAGCTCCACCGGCACCACCCTGTTGATTAATCCGGCTGCCAGGGCTTGCTCCGCATTAATTGGCGTACCCGTCAGGATCATTTCCATGGCGATTGCCTTTCCCACCGCCCGGGGAAGCCGCTGGGTGCCTCCGGCCCCGGGCATCACCCCGATCAGGATTTCAGGTTGGCCAAACCGGGCCGTTTCGCTGGCGACTATGAGATCGCAAAGCATGGCCAGTTCACATCCCCCGCCCAGGGCAAATCCGCTGACCGCAGCGATGATCGGTTTTTTCATCCTGCGGATCAATTCCCATTGGGAAAACAGGTCCGCCCGGTACATATCGATTGCCGAGCGTTCTGCCATTTCCCGGATATCGGCACCGGCCGCAAAGGCCCGTTCATCTCCCGACAATACCACGGCCCGGACCTCCGGGTCCCTGTCCATCTCCTTCAATTCACCGGTCAGTTCACCCATCATGGCGGAATTCAGGGCATTGAGCTCCTTCGGCCTGTTGAGGCGGATATGGGCTACATGGGGCCGGACCTGCCGGTTAACCACGATGAATTCAAAAGACATATCGGGAATTTATACTGCAATGAAGGTATAAATCGCGGTAAAGGTCAGTGCGATCATCATGACAAAACTATATAAAAAGCCGATGACGCATGCCTTGACCAGGGAAAGAAAGGTGGATTGCTGATAAGCATAACGGAGTGCAATCACCAGGTAAACCAACAGGACCAGGAAGGATATGCCTTTGAAAAAAGTGCCATGGAAAATGGAATCCAGGATGAAATCAGCCAACAGGAGCAAAAATCCGAAAGAATGAAAATGGATGGAAAAAATGGCATGGTCCACGTAATTATATTTTTTCCATTTATAAAAAAGTTTTAGCAACAGGGCGAAAAGGGGAAGCATGAAGAAGAGCATTTTAGGAAGATTGTGCTGGAAATTATCGACCAGCATCGATTTCCAAAGCAGTCCATACCGCTGGCGGATCAGGATCAGTTTTCGGACGAAATAAGCAGGAATTTTTCCCATTCGGCCTGAGGCGGGAAGGGCTCTCTGTGCAGAGTCGAACTCAGCTCCATTCTGAAATTTGGCGATTTCATCAAAGCTGATATTGATACCTCCTGTGGCGGCTTTTCGGAATTTGACCCTGGAGGTGGAATCAGGGATCCGGGCCAAAGCGGCTTTCATTACCGAATCCCGGTAATGGGCTACCGGAAGGGTTGCGGGAATATCAGGCGTATAAGAAGATTTGGAAATATTTACCCCGCCGGTATAGAAGGTAAAATAGACCAGGAAAAAGGTAAAACTGATGAACACATACATCCGGACCGGGTTGAGATACCTGGCCCGCCTGCCGGCCAGGTATTCCCGGGTCAGGAAGCCGGGACGGAACAGGAGGTCCTTCAGGCTGATGAAGAATTTGGAATCATAATGGGTGATATCCGCAAAAAAATGGTTGACCAAATCTCCGAAAGTTTCTTCCGGCTCCCGGTTCTCCTGGCCGCAATGGGAACAGAATTTTTCCGCGACTTGCGCGCCGCAGTTGAGACAAACCTTTTCTTCCCGGAGGCGATGCTTTTTCATCTGAGGCGCTAAATTTAGCAATTTACTTCTGGAAAGGTTGGACGGCCCAATTATTAATGATTTATCTTTATCCTGCCTCCCAAATTTTACCCGCATCCGGGAGGTTATAGAAAAATTCCAGGATACCCGGTCTGTGAAAATGGCGCGATTCATCTGCTTTCTGGCCTGCCTTGTCTTTGCAAGGCCCTCGCTAGCCCAATTCTATTACCAGGACATCGTCAGCACCAACCTTACCAACGGTAGACAGAAGCTTCTGAGAATCAATTCAGTGAAGCGGGTGATGATCCGCAGCATGGACCCCGGTGGAGCACCCGATGCAGCCTTCTTTTGTGAGGAAAATATAGACCGGAGTTTCAGGAAAACCACATCCAAGATCAAATCCATCGAGACCGGGATTTCCTACCTGATTTCCTATTTCGATGATAGCGATCGGATTACCCTGTCCGAAGACAGCACATCCTCCAGTCTGAGCATCACTACTTACCAATACAATGAAAAAGGTAACTTAATAAAGATCACGATCAGGTCTACCGCCCCCGGGTTGGAAGACACTGCGGCGTTCTCGGAATCTCACATTTATTTTTATAATGAAGCCGGATTTTTGGACAGCATGGTAAGGAAAAAAAATAACCAGGTTTATTCCCTGGTAAAGTTTGAAAAGGATTCATCGGGATTTATCATCAGCGAACAGGAATCCATGAAGGGGCATCAGTTGCCACCCTTTTATTATAAGTACAGTCCGGATGGCAAACTCACCGATATCGTCCAATACAATCCAACCCAGGACAAAATGCTCGCTACCCGGATGTTCGATTATAATGGCATGGGCCAACAGACGGAAATGACTACGGTCCTTTCTGACACGAATGGGTACACCCTGTGGAAATATGATTACAATGAAAAAGGGCTTGTCTCACGGGAAGAATGCCTTCAGAAAGGAAACGAACTGGTCGGGATCCTCACCTATTCCTATGCATTCCAGGGATAGAAACCATTCAGATCCATGTAGTTATGACCTGTTGGAGAATATACTGCATTCCTTATCTTTGCTTTCCTAATTAGTACTTGGTTTGAGCAGCGGAAGTAGCTCATTTGGTAGAGCGCAACCTTGCCAAGGTTGAGGTGGCCGGTTCGAGCCCGGTCTTCCGCTCCAGGTTTCAGGTTCCCGTTTCGGCGGGAATTTGTTTTTTGAGCATTACCCGGGTGGCGGAACAGGTAGACGCGCAGGACTTAAAATCCTGTGGCCCGAAAGGGCCGTACGGGTTCAATTCCCGTCCCGGGTACTTA
>JANWKA010000013.1 GCA_025451655.1 Chitinophagaceae bacterium
AATCCTTGCCTACATTTGGTGAAAATCAACCATGATCTATAAGGTGATCGGGATAATGTCCGGAAGCTCTCTGGATGGGCTCGATCTGGTATTTGCAGCGATCCAGGAAAAAGGGGGAGCCTGGTCCTATGAAATCCTGGAAGCCGATTGTTATCCCTATCCTCCTCAATGGGTAGAGCGCCTCAGCCAATCCACCACCCTCGATGCTGCTTCCTACCTGGTCCTGGATCAGGAATATGGCCGGTTTACCGGCGAAAAGATCCTGGAATTCATCCGGGACCATGGATTGGACTACCAGGTCCATTTCATATGCAGCCATGGACATACCAGTTTCCACGAGCCGGGCAGGGGCATGACAGCCCAGCTGGGCAGCGGGGCTTCCATCGCGGCGGTCACGGGGCTTCCCGTGATCAACGACCTGAGGGCCGTCGATGTGGCCCTGGGAGGCCAGGGGGCCCCCCTGGTTCCCATCGGGGAGATGCACCTTTTTGCGGACTACGACCTCCTGCTCAACCTGGGAGGCATTGCCAATATTTCCTGCAGGGATCCGGAAGGCTACCGCGCATTCGACATCTGTCCGGCAAACCGGTTGCTGAACGCCATCGCCATGACCCTGGAAATGACTTACGATGACGGGGGAAAAAGGGCGGAATCAGGTACCCTGGATCCGGCCCTGCTGGATCATTTGAATGGCCTTCCCTATTATCACCGCAAACCGCCCAAATCCCTGGACAATGCCTTCGCAACGGAAATTTTGCTTCCCCTGGTCCTGGAAAGCGCCCGGGGGGAGGGGGCGCTCAGGACCGTATGCGAGCATATTGCCATCCAGATTTCCGGAGCCCTCGACCTGCTGGGCCGGACCGGTCCCGGAAAAATGCTCGTTACCGGAGGAGGGGCTTTCAATCTTTTCCTGATGAAGCGGATTACCGGAATCCTTGCTCCACGTGAGATCACTGTAGTGATCCCGGATGACCGCCTGGTGAAGTTCAAGGAAGCCCTGATCATGGCCTTTATCGGGGTCCTTCGCTGGCGCCAGATGGACAACAGCCTGGCATCCGTTACCGGAGCCTCCCGCAACAGCATCGGGGGCGCCCTCTGGAGCGGAAAGGATGATTGAAGGGCTCCGGACCGAATCTTATTTTCCGACTACATTTGCCAAAAAGGTTGTGATGCGTTACCGGAATTTTTTGTTCATCATTTTTTGTATCCTTTGCCTGGACCAGGGGCTCAAATTCTGGGTCAAGACCCATATGTTCCAGGGTCAGGATATCGCGGTCCTGGGAAGCTGGTTCAGGATCCATTTCGTGGAAAATGAAGGCATGGCTTACGGGATCGATCTGGGCAATGGCGGGGGAAAACTGCTTTTAAGCCTGTTCCGGCTGGGTGCGGTAACCGCGGGATTTTTCCTCGTCCATTCCATGATCCGCAAAAAATATCACCGGGGATTGATCGTCTGCGGAGCCCTGATCATTGCCGGGGCCCTGGGCAATCTCATCGACAGCCTTTTTTACGGATTGCTTTTTTCCGCCTCCCCCGATTATGTTCACCAGTTGGCCCGGTTTCTGCCTCCCGGAGGCGGTTACGGCTCATTCTTGCACGGAAGGGTGGTGGACATGCTGTTTTTTCCGATATACCAGGGATTTCTACCCCACTGGATTCCACTGATCGGGGGTCATTACTTCAATTTCTTTTCCTATGTCTTCAATATCGCGGACGCATCCATTTCAGTAGGAGTGATTGCGATCATTCTTTTCCAGAAAACTTTTTTCCGAAGGAAATATGCGGATTCCCATGTCGCAGAACCGGTGCCCGGAGCAGCGCTTCAGGATGGATAACGCTTCAGGATGGCCTCAGCCTCCTCCCGGATCCGGGAAGCCAGTTTTATGGGCCGGATTACCCGAACCCGGGATCCATAGCTCAGCAGCAGCATAAGGAGCTCATGATTGACTGCGAGCTTCAGCCGGATGACCAGTTGTTCCCGGGTATCCCGGACGATCCGCTGGGAATGGTGGATGGGTTGGGATTTGATGTATTTGCCCTGCTGGGGGGTGAAGGAAAGCTCAATGAGCTGGGGCTTTGAATCCGAGGTGGAAATGCCCAGCACATGGCCGAAATATTCGGTATCGTCGAATGGGGGCGGGTCGAAGGTCTTTCCGGTCGGAAGCACCCCCGTGATCCGGTCCAGGCCAAAAGTCAGGATCCGGGGCGGATGGACCCTGGTGCTTTTACCCACAAGGTAGAAGCGGTTCAGGTATTCCCTCAGATGGTAAGGTTCAACCAGGTGTTCGGTGGGGGCATCCCTTTTAAAGGACTGGTAAGTGATCCGGAGCACCCGGGATTCCTTCATCGCTTCCACGATTTCCGTGATCCATTCCAGGCCCCGGTACAAAAATGGGGTTTCCATGCGGATCAGGATATTGCCCTTGCTGAACCGTTCCCGGTTGATCTTCAGGGAGGAGGCGATCTTGAGGATGGCATCCTCGAACTGGCTGATCACCGGGAGGTTGCGGAACTGCTCCAGAATGCTGATGGCAATCTCCATTCCCTGGAGATCGTATTCGGAAACGGGCATATTGCTGATGGAAAAACCTTCCTCCGTATAATGGTAAGTCCTGGAAGCCCGTGAATATTCGATGGGTGCCAGGTAGTTCAGCTCGCCGGAATATCTCATATCGGCAATATCCTTCTGGAGGGTCCTTTTGCTGACCTGCTTCCCCATTTTCCCGGAAAGGTACCGGAGCAAATCCTCCAGCGAGGGCGGGGAAAGCATTTTATTCCTCAGGCGTTCATCAATCCAGCGGTACCGGGAAAGAGCATCCTTATTGACCATAGAAAATACCCTCCAAGCTAAGATTTAATCCCCGCAACGCAAATACATTGCGCAGCGGGCCCCCAATTTTGACCCTGAGGAACAATAATCTGAACCATGAAAAAGAAAGCCACCCGGGAAATCCCCATGATGGATATTCCCGGAATTGCCCTTCGTCAAATCGTGATTGACCAGACCGAATGGGTCACCCTCTGGGGCTACCAGCTCGGGGAACCGACCCCGCTTAAAACCGATTACGTTCTTGAATTTGAAACCCTGAACAAGCTGCTGAGCCTTCATGGGGATCTCGGGGATGAAATCCAGATGCTTCTTGTGGAAAGGCTGGAAGGAGGCCTTGAAAGCGCCCAGGTGGTTGATATCGAACAGACCTTCGGGATGCCTGCCCTGCTGGACCGCTGCTGGCTGAGGGGATACCACCCGCAGCAGGAAGTATCCCCGGGCCACTGGGAGGAAAACTCCAGGATCACCCTGATTGAGGGCCTGACCCCGGAGGTCCGGCCTTTCCCGGATAAAAAGTCCCTGTACCGCCAGAATTATTATAAATGCGTCCGGCTGCTGATCAAATCATACAGGCTCTACCTGGGATACCTGGAACTGGATTTTGACGAAGCCACTGCCATGGAAATGGCCGGCCTCCGGGACGAGGTCAAGTTCAAAATGGCCTATTATGCCTGGAAGGTTTCCAACGGGGAAACGATCAACTGATGGAATCCTTCTCCTTCAGTTGGACGGGGCCAACCATACCGAGGGGAAGCAATTTCCATTCCGATTGAATCCTTTAAATTCTGAATTTATTGTCCGGGGTTCAGGATTTTACCCGCTATTTTTGGGCAAAGGATATTCGATGACGATTTCCGGATTCACCATGGCCCGGAATGCCTCCAAGTATTATTACCCGATCGCCGAATCAATCCTGTCGGTGCTTCCCATCGTGGATGAGTTCATTGTGGCCCTGGGAAAGGGGGATCCCGATGATCATACCCGGGAATTGATCCAGTCCCTGAATTCGCCCAAGATCCGGATCCTGGACCGGGTTTGGGAAGAATCCTCATTTCAGGAAGCCCGGATCCTGCGGGAGGAAACGGATTTTGCGCTTTCCCGCTGCGGGGGGGACTGGTGCTTCTATCTCCAGGCCGATGAGGTCGTCCATGAGGAGGACCTTCCGGTGATCGTGGATGCCTGCCAGCGGTTTCTGGAGGATCGCAGGGTGGATGGATTTTTGTTTCGTTTCCGGCATTTCTGGGGGGATTACGATCATGTGCTGGATTGCCACAGCTGGTACCAGCGCGATATCCGGATCATCCGCAACCATGCCGGTATCTCTTCTTACCGGGATGCCCAATCTTTCCGCAGGGGAAATGAAAAGCTTCGTGTAGTTAACCTGCCTGCACGGATCTTCCATTACGGTTATGCCCGGCCTCCCGCCCTGATGCAGGGAAAAAAGAAACAACAGGACACCCTGCACCAGGGCAGGGAGTCCACGGAACAGGCCTACCAGGGCAAATCCGTAGAATTTGATTATGGACCGCTCGCAAGACTTCCCCGGTTCCGGGAAACCCACCCCCTGGTCATGGCCGGAAGGATCTCCCGGTTCGGTTGGAAGGACCGGCTGAACTATGGGATAAAGCGGTCCCGGAACCGGCCCAGGGTGAAACATGAAAAGCTGAAAAACAGGATATTAACCTTCCTGGAAAACAGGATCCTTGGTGGCCGGAGGCTATGGGCCTACCAAAACTGGAATCTGCTGGATCTTCCCCGGAAGGACTAAAAAATTTTGCCTTCTCCTTTTAATCTACTAACTTGGTAGAGATAATATTTTTTGAACCTTTTAGCCCCTTTTTTATGAGCCGGTGATGAGCAGCCACTGCGACTCATTTCCAGGCGACCAACACGGAAGGTGATATCGATTTTTATGATTTTCGGGGAAAATGGCTGGGGCATCCTTTTCCCCACCCGGAATTTAAAACTGAACCGTATGGACTGGATAAAAAGGATTCGAACCTGGTGGAATAAATCCCTGCATCCGGCAAATCCGGGCCTGAGGACCCGGCACCGGGGAATAATCGGTTTTTATTCCTGAACTGCATTGACCTTGCGGAGCTGCTGCAGGAGGGCCCGCATATCCTTCATCAGGGGGGCTTCCAGGCTCACCCGGATCCCTTCGGGATCGGGGAAGCTCAGCCTGAAAGCATGGAGGGCGAGCCTTGAAAGGAGGGGGGATTCCTGTTTTTCGTTTTTATTCTTTTTGTAACCCGCCTTGAGCTGGGAAAGCAATACGGGCCTTCCATTGCCATAAAGACTGTCCCCGACCAGGGGAAAGCCCAGGGTGGCCAGATGGACGCGGATCTGGTGGGTCCTTCCGGTGTGGATCCTCAGTTTCAGGAGGGAAAAGGATCTAAACTCTTCAGCCACCTCATAATCTGTCCGGGAGGGTTTTCCGTTTTTGGCTGCGATCATCTTCCCCTTGATCCCGGGGTGGGTGGTGATGGGAAGGTCGATCGTGCCTTTGGGGTTGGGCATTTTTCCAGGCACCAGGGCAAGATATTCTTTCTCCGCCTTCCTGGATTCAAACACTTCTGAAAGCCATTGATGCCAGGCTTTGGTTTTGGCAAAAAGGATCATGCCGCTGGAATCGCGGTCCAGCCTGTGGACAGTATAGATCTCCGGAAACTTTTTCTGAAGGATCCCCGAGAGGCTTGGAATCTCCGGATTGAACCGGTCCGGGATACTGAGCATTCCGGAAGGCTTGTTCAGCGCCAGATAATCCGCTGTCTCGGCGAGGATATTTTTTTCCAGGTTCCAGCCTGCAGCCATGGGACGATTTTGAGGATCCGGAAGAAAGGATCATCCGGATTGTCTGATGCTCCCTTATTTGAAATATTTCAACAGGATCACCTCTTTTTCATTGAGCAGCCTCCAGTTTCCACGGGGGAGCTGCTTTTTGGTCAGGCCTGCGTACATCACCCGGTCCAGCTTTTCCACGCTATAACCCAGGAATTCAAAGATCCGCCTGACGATGCGGTTCCTTCCGCTGTGTATCTCCAGGCCCAGTTCCCGGCCATCCTTGGAATCCAGGTATTCCATGGCATCCACGGAAGCCAGGCCATCCTCCAGCTCCACCCCGGTCAGGATCTTCCGGTAATCTTCCATGATCAGGGGCTTATCCAGGGTCACCTGATAAACCTTTTTTGCTTCAAAACTCGGATGGGCCAGTTTCTGGGCCAGCTCTCCGTCATTGGTGAGCAGCAGGAGACCCGAGGTATTGCGGTCCAGGCGTCCCACAGGATAAATCCTCGTATTGGCAGCACCCCGGACCAGCTCCATGACGGTCTTCCTTCCCTGGGGATCTTCCAGGGTGGTGAGGTATCCCCTGGGCTTGTTCAGCAGGACATAGACCATTTCAGCATGGGGTCTGATCCTTTTTCCTTCCAGGGTGATCTCTTCCCTTCCCGTTACCCGGGTAGCGGGTTCCGTGATCCCAACCCCGTCCACCGTGACTTTTCCCTCCCGAACCAGATCAGCGGCTTTCCGCCTCGAAGCAATTCCGCACTGGGCTATGAATTTATTCAGGGGCATGTCCCGGGAGACTTTCCCTGCAGCCGCATGCTGCCGGAAAGGTCTGAGGGATCCTGGATCCGGCCCCTCCCGCCCATCGGGGACCCGGCTTTCCTTCCTGTCCGGAGAAAATGGTTTGCGGTGCGGGGGGCCGGAAGGTTTTTTCCCTGGCCGGAATTCACCCGGTCCTGATGGATTTCTTTTCCCCCTGCCAGAAGCAGGAGGCCCAGACTTCCGGGATGGCCTGGAACCTCGGGGTTTTTTAAATGGAGGCATGGGATGGGAATCAGGTAATCCGGAAGGATTGTAATGGCCGTCCGGCAGCTCCCAAAGGTAATTCCATTTTGCTCAGGGGTTGAAAGCCGTCCCTGAGACCAGCTTTCCCGGGCAGACCGGATTATCTGCCCCAGAGCTTTTTCAGGTATCGAAACAGCAGGTACATGCTGAAAAAAAACCAGAGGTAAAACAAAATATGGAGCCAGAAGGGGATCCGGGGATTATCCCAGAAAGCAAGGTCAAGCAAAACGCCCAAAATGGTATTGAGAATCAGAAAAACCATTCCCGCGAAGAGGGAAATCACGATCTTGGCAAACTGTTTCTTGAGTTCCGGATCAAAGCTGTCGCGGGGGCCATCCATGAATTAAAAACCTGATTCAAGGTACGCATAAATCGCGGAGGGTCAGGGAGTCCCCATTGAAAACATTAAAATCCACCGGGGCGGAAATCCCGTTGACATGGCCTCCCTGGCTGTGCTGCCAGAAGGTCCAAGGCCTTCCCGGGTTGGGAAGCCAGGAGGAGAAAAAATGCGAGACCCACAAGGGATAACTGTCGAATTCCGAACCGAGGTGCCGGTGATAAAACCGGCCATTGGTATAGATGATCGGGGTCACACCATAATGCTGCTGGATTTCCCTGAGCCAGGCCAGGGCACTGCTCCGGATGGTGCTGTCCGGCTGGTCGTTGGACACTTCGATATCCAGAACCGGGGGAAGGTCCCCCGGACGAAGGTGGACCATGTCCTCGAAATTCCTGGCCTGGAGGATCGGGTCCCTCGTAGAATAGAAAAAATGGTAGGCTCCGCAGATGAGCCCGGCTTTCCGGGCTGCTATCCAGTTTTGCCTGAATTTTCCATCCTGGCCATTGATCCCTTCGGTGGCCTTGATAAAAACAAAACTGAAATGAACAGTATCTACCACCATGGCCCTGACCTGGCCCCAGTCAATCAGCCCCTGGTACCTTGAAATGTCGATGCCATGAATGGAAAAATCATTCGGAATTCCGATGCCGAATGAAGGATAATATACAAACTCCACCTCATGGCGCAGATAGTAGAGCCAGCCCGAAAAAGCAACCAGCAGAATGGCAATGGCGAGCCATAACCTGTACCGGGATTTCCGGGCCTTCTTGCTGCGGGTCAATGTTTTTTTTACAAAGTATCAAAATTATCCTCAGCAAACCCAATGCACTAACTTTGGCTGGTGCGCTTCAATCTTCATGATACCCTGAACCTGGTTTCCCGCCTCACCCCGGCGAGGGCCTGGAACGCGACCCGGGTCCTTTCCGGTTATTTCATGAGCAAATGGTCCGGAAAGGCCACCCAGTGGGGATATCCCCTCGCGGTGTCGGTCGAGCCAACCACTTCCTGCAATCTGCGCTGTCCGGAATGCCCCAGCGGCCTGAGGTCCTTTACCCGGCCCACGGGAATGCTGGAAGAGGAGTTCTTCCGCAAGACCATCGATGAATTAAGCGAAAAATTGATTTACCTCACTTTCTATTTCCAGGGCGAGCCCTTTCTGAACCCAGCCTTCCTGGATATGGTCCGGTATGCCGGCGGGAAAGGGGTCTATACGGCTACCTCCACCAATGGCCATTATCTGAACGATGCCAACGCCCGAAAAACGGTGGAAAGCGGCCTGGACCGGCTGATCATTTCGATCGACGGGACAACCCAGGAAACCTACCAGAGTTACCGGGTCGGTGGAAACCTGGAGAAAGTGATCGAAGGGGCCCGTCGGGTGATCGAATGGAAAAAAAAGCTGCGCTCCCGCACCCCCTTCGTCAT
>JANWKA010000014.1 GCA_025451655.1 Chitinophagaceae bacterium
ATGAACCCCTGGTCCCGGACTGGACCGGGACCAGGGAATTCCAGTCCTATGATCTGGAGGAAATCTCCCGGTACATCGACTGGCAGCCCTTCTTCATCGCCTGGGAAATGCATGGCAAATTTCCCGGCATCCTCAGGGACCCGGTCATCGGCAAAGAAGCCACGAAGCTGTATGAGGACGGCCGGACCCTGCTCCGGGAGGTTATCGGTGGGAAATGGCTCCGGGCCAATGCGGCCCTGGGAATTTTCCCCGCCGTTTCCAACGGCCAGGATGACGTGAAGGTGTACCGGAACGGAGAGGAAATCACCCTGAACTTTCTCCGCCAGCAGGTCAAAAAAGCGCCGGGCCAGCCCAATTTCTGCCTGGCCGATTTCATTGCTCCGGAATCCTCGGGGAAGACGGATTATATCGGGGCATTCGCAGTCACGGCAGGGCTGGGCATCGAAACCTGGCTGGAAAAATTCGCCCGGGAGCACGATGATTATAATGCGATCATGCTCAAGGCATTGGCAGACCGGCTGGCAGAAGCCTTTGCGGAATTGCTTCATGAGAAGGTGCGGCGTAAGATCTGGGGCTATGCCCGATCCGAATCCCTGGAAAATGAGGATCTGATCGCTGAAAAATACCAGGGAATCCGGCCTGCTCCGGGCTATCCCGCCTGCCCGGACCATACCGAGAAATGGAAGCTTTTCGACCTGATCGACGAAAAGCGCCAAACCGGAATCACCCTCACCGAATCGCTGGCCATGTATCCTGCCGCAAGCGTCAGCGGTTGGTATTTCGCCAATCCTTCCTCCCGGTATTTTGGAATCGGAAAGATCGGCAGGGACCAGGTAACGGATTATGCCACCCGGAAGAAAATGCCTGTCGAAGCGATAGAACGCTGGCTCAGCCAGCAGCTGGGTTATTGAGCGGAAATCTGAAACAAATTTAAACTTCAAGGCAGCGCTACTGAAATTTCGCAGGGCAGGTAAACCCTGCCCTAGGATTTCAGAACGGAATCGATCTTTTCCAGTTCTGAAGGCTCAAAATCCAGACGCTTTAATGCCCCAAGGCAATCCTGGAGCTGACTAACTCTGCTCACCCCGATCAGCACCGAGGTCACCCTTGGATCCTTTAGCAACCAGGCCACGGACATCTGGGCAAGGGTCTGCCCTCTTTTTTCTGCGATCCCGTTCAATGCTTTCACTTTGGAAAGAACTTCCGAAGAGACCTGTTCTCTTTGCAGGAAACCGGTGGGTCTGGCTGCCCTGGAATCCGGAGGGATCTCTTTCAGATACCGGTTGGTCAGGAGGCCTTGGGCGAGCGGGGAAAACGCGATGCATCCCACCCCGTATTTTTCAAGGGTATCCAGCAGGCCCCCTTCGGCCCATCGCTCCAGCATGGAATATTTGGGCTGGTGGATCAGGCAGGGAGTCCCCATGGACTCGAGCAACCGGAACGCCTTTTCAGCCCGGTCGGCCGGATAGTTGGAAATCCCGGCATAAAGCGCCTTCCCCTGTCGGACCACCTGGGTGAGGGCCCCCATGGTTTCCTCCAGGGGAGTTTCAGGATCTGGGCGGTGGGAATAAAAGATATCCACATAGGAAAGTTTCATCCGTTTCAGGCTCTGGTCCAGGCTGGAGATCAGGTATTTACGGGAACCCCAATCACCATAGGGCCCATCCCACATGGTATAGCCCGCCTTGGTGGAAATGATCAGTTCATCCCGGTAAGCCTTCAGATCGCGGGAAAGGACCGAGCCAAAATGTTGTTCCGCCGAGCCGGGAGGAGGGCCATAGTTGTTGGCCAGGTCGAAATGGGTGATTCCGCTGTCAAAAGCCCGGTGGATGATCTCCCGTCCGTTTTCGGGAACATCCACCCCGCCGAAGTTATGCCACAGGCCCAGGGAAATGGCGGGGAGCCGGACGCCGCTATTGCCGCAGCGCCGGTAGGCCATGTCCCCGTAACGGGTGGATGAAGGAAGGTATTCCATGAAGGGGGATTTGAATCAGGACTGCAAAATACTGAAATCAATCCCCAAAATCATCCCGTGAAAAGGTTATATTAGGCTTCCATTCGGGAGACCCATGGGCGATCTGCGCATCATTACCTATAATGTCAATGGCATCCGGGCTGCGATTAAAAAAGGATTGCTGGATTGGATGGCCACTGTTCCTGCAGAAGTGATCTGCCTCCAGGAAACCAAGGCGGAAAAGGAAAACCTGGACAAGGAGCTGGTTGACCGTCTGGGATACGAACAATACTGGTTTTCCGCTACCGTAAAAAAAGGCTACAGCGGAGTCGCGGTTTTCACCAAAATCAAACCCGACCTGGTTGAATATGGTCACGGTCACGGCGCAAGTGATGGAGAAGGGAGGGTGATCCAGCTCAATTTCGGCGACCTGCGGCTGATCAATGCCTATTTCCCTTCCGGGACCTCCGGGGAAGAGCGCCAGGGGTTCAAATACCAGTGGCTCAACCAGTTCATGGACTACCTGGAAAACCTGAAAAAAACCTGCCCCAGGCTGATCCTTGGCGGGGATTACAATATCGCCCACCGGGAAATTGATATCCACGATCCCAAAGGAAATAAAAACTCCTCAGGCTTCCTTCCCGAAGAAAGGGCCTGGATGGACCGTTTCTTCGGGGCGGGATGGGTGGATACCCTGAGATCCCTGCGGCCGGAACCGGGCCAGTATAGCTGGTGGAGCCAGCGCTTTCCTACGGTGAGGGCCCAGAACAAGGGGTGGCGGATCGATTATCTCAATGTCACCAGCAACCTGGCAGACCGGGTCCTGGATGCGCGGATTCTTCCCGATGTGACCCACAGCGATCATTGCCCGGTCATGCTCCGGATCAGGACCTGAACCTTCCATGATCAGGGCAATAAGGATTCTCACCGGTGACCCGGAACCCCCTGCGGACGGGCTATCGGAGGATATCCTCGCCTGGCACCGATCCGGCCGGATGGCTTTGCCGCGCCTGAAATTCAGGCTCCGCAAGCATTTCGATGGAATCCCGGACCTCGATAACCGGCATCATCTTTGGGGTGAATCGCTGGAATCATTGCCAGCAGCCCATTTCAAGGGATATTTTTTTTCGAAGATTCGCGCAAAGTATTTGGTAATGATACAAAAGGCATTATATTTGCCGGTACCCAAAATTTAATTCCTCATCAAAAAACCCAAACCTTTATGAACAAAGCCGAATTAATCGACAAGATTGCCAAAGATTCTGGAATCAACAAGACCCAGGCCAACGATGCCCTGGATTCTTTTACCAAATCTGTGGTGGACACCCTCAAGAAAGGCGGGAAGGTCACCCTGGTTGGCTTCGGAACCTTTTCCGTCACCAAGCGTTCTGCCCGGAAAGGCCGGAATCCCCAGACCAATAAGGTGATCAATATCCCGGCAAAAAAAGTGGCTAAATTCAAGGCAGGTAAAGAATTTTCTTCCAGGCTGAAATAGCCGGATGTTTCAACTGGATAAAAGGCAAGGCAACTCGGGTTCCTTGCTTTTTGTTTTTATAGGGCAACCTTCAAATATTTTCATGGGAAAAGGCGATATCAAAACCAAGAAGGGCAAAATCTCCAAGGGATCCTTTGGAAAATCCAGGCCAGCACGCAGGAAGAAGAAAGCCCCGGCGAAAAAGGCCTGATCCTTTTCAGGGGGAAAGCCTCCGGACCTTCCAGCCTGTGCGGGAGCGCGTATACTGCAGGCGGTCATGGAGGCGGTCAGCCCTTCCCTGCCAGAATTCCACCAGGTCAGGCCGCAGCAGGAACCCTCCCCAACGGTCGGGACGCGGGATTTCCTTTCCCCGGAATTCTTTTGCTATACGATTAAAGGATGCCTCGAGTTCAGCCCGGTCCTTCAGCGGCTTGCTTTGAAAGGAAGCTCTTGCGCTGATCCGGCTTCCCTCCGGCCTGCTTTGGAAATACCGGTCACTTTCCTTTTCCGGCAAACGCAGGACTTTACCTTCCACCCGAACCTGACGTTCCATCTCCTTCCAGAGGAAAACCAGGGAAGCGAACGGATTTTCTTCCAGCTGCCTTCCCTTGCGCGATCGGTAATCGGTGTAAAAGGAAAAACCCTTTTCATCAAGCCCCTTGAGCAACATCACCCGGGCGGCAGGCTTTCCATTCTTTCCGGCAGTAGCCAGGATCATGGCATTGGGTTCTTTCACCCCGGCAGAAAGCGCTTCGGAGAACCATTTGGAGAACTGGGTCAGGGGATCAGGAGCGGCGGATCCTTCTTCCAGGATGGAAAGCCGGTAATCCTTCCGCATGGCGGATAATTTCGGGCTGTTCTTTGCTCCTGATTTCATGGGAAAAGGAATTTTCGGCAGGAAACAATACCGGTCTCAGCGGCGTACCATGGTACCTACTTCTTCACCAAGGACCACCCGGAGCAGGTTGCCCGGCTTGTTCACATCGAAAACGATAATGGGAAGGTTATTTTCCTGGCAGAGGGTAAATGCGGTCATGTCCATCACGTTGAGGTTATTGCGGTATACCTCGTCGAAGCTGATCTCACGGTATCTTTTCGCGTTGGGATCCTTTTCCGGGTCCGAGGAATAGATTCCATCCACCCGGGTTCCCTTCAGGATCACATTGGCCTCGACTTCGATCGCCCGGAGGGAAGCAGCCGTATCCGTAGTGAAATAAGGGTTGCCGGTACCGGCGCCGAAAATCACGATCCTTCCTTTTTCCAGGTGACGGATGGCCCGGCGCCGGATATAGGGTTCGGCGATCTGTTCCATTTTAATTGCGGACTGAAGGCGGGTGAACAGGCCGATCTTTTCAAGCCGGCTTTGCATGGCCATTCCGTTGATCACAGTGGCCAGCATGCCCATATAATCCCCCTGGACCCGTTCCACCCCGGTTTCCTCCCCGTCCATCCCCCGGAATATATTGCCGCCGCCGATCACAATTGCAATCTGGACTCCGAGATCATTGATGGATTTGATATCCGTCGCGTACTGACCGAGCCTTTTGGGATCGATTCCGTAACCGGCATCCCCCATCAGGGATTCGCCGCTGAGCTTGAGCAGGACACGCTTATACTTTGGATCCATGAAGGGGATTTGGGAAATAGAAACCGGGACCCAAATTAGGCAATTCCTGCCATAAGCCGGGAAGGGGCAGGGTGATGCCGGAAAAAAAGAAGAAGATCCGGACCAGTCAGGATCCCAGGGCAACTCTTTTGAAGGCGGTGACCTTCAGTGCCGGGTCAACGGATTTCAGGAATGCGGCCACGGTCAGGTTTCCGTCCTTCACGAAGGGCTGGCCCAGCAGGGTGCTGTCCTTGAAGAATTTGCCCAGTTTTCCCTGGGCGATCTTATCGGCTATCTCTGCCGGTTTTCCTTCCGCCCTGACCTGTTCCACATAAATCTCCTTTTCCCTTTGGATCAGGGATTCCGGAATTTCTGCCTGGTCCACGGCAATGGGATTCATGGCGGCGACCTGCATGGCAAGGTCCTTTCCTGTGGCCTCGGTCACCGGGGATTGGGGCTGGTTCAAACCTACCAGGACGCCTACCCGGTTCCCCGCATGGTTATAAGCAACCACGGATTCGGCCTCGAGCCTTTCCAGCCGGGCCACGGCGATCTTCTCCCCGATCCGGCCCACCTGGTCCAGGAGGCGGTCCCTTACGGTAGCACCCCGGAAAGAAACCTGATCGAGCCGGGCGCTGTCCATGGCCCCGGATTCCAGGGCGGCGGAAGCCAGGTCCCGGGCGAACTGAACAAAATCCTGGTTCTTGGCAACAAAATCCGTTTCACAGCTGAGGAGCAGGACCACACCGGTCTTCCCGTCGGCTGAGGTTATGGCGAATACCACTCCCTCCCGGGCCTCCCGGTCGGACCGGAGGGCCGCCACCTTAGCGCCTTTTTTCCTCAGATAATCGATGGCCTTTTCCATATCGCCGTCGCTTTCTATCAGGGCCTTACGGCAATCCATCATGCCAGCGCCGGTCTGCTGGCGCAGCCGGTTCACTTCTGCTGCGGTTATTGTGGGCATGGTACGGGTTTGAATGAGTTGAAATAATCAGGAAATCGCCTGATCCAGGGGATCCTTTCGGGAGGCATGCCCGGATTATCTTTTGTGGGGCGGCCTTCTGCCCCCGAAACCGGCGGTGGAGGTTCTGCGCCTGGGAGGGGCGCCCGGTCCCTTCGAACGGTTGCGGCTGGCCCGTTCCTCATCGGTTTCCAGCTCGAATTTCCTCATCTTTTTATCGGTCCCATCGTCCTCTTCCACCACCTCATCCTTTTCGATGGCCCTTTCTGCAAGCCCTTCCGCTATGGCAGCGGTGATGAAGCTGGTGATGATGGCGATGGATTTGGTCGCATCGTCATTGGAGGGCACCGGGTAATCCACGAGGGTAGGGTCTGAATTGGTATCCACCATCCCGAAAGTGGTGATGTTCAGCCTGCGGGCCTCGGCCAGGGCAATATGCTCATGGGTGATGTCGATGATGAACAGGGCTGCAGGGACCCTGGCCAGCTGGGAAATACCTCCCAGGACCTTTTCCATCTTGTCCTTATCCCGGGAAAGGGAAAGCCGTTCCTTCTTGGTGATGTTTTCGAAAGTTCCGTCGGAAAGCATTTTTTCAATGCCTTGCATCTTTTTGACGCTTTTGCGGATGGTGCTGAAATTGGTCAGCATGCCGCCCAGCCATCTTTCGGTGGCATAAGGCATATTGACCCTGCGGGCTGCGTCAGCCACGATCTCCTTGGCCTGCTTCTTGGTTGCCACGTACATGATCTTCTTTCCGCTCTTGGCTATGGATTTCAGTGCAGCAGCAGCTTCCTGCAGGCTTTCTGCGGTCTTGTTCAGGTCTATGATATGAATTCCCTTTTTCTCAGCGAAGATGTAGGGAAGCATTTTGGGGTTCCATTTCTTCTTGAGATGCCCGAAATGGACACCGGCTTCTAGCAACTGGTGCTGCAGGGTAGGACTGGTTTCTTCCATGTTTTTTTATCGTTGAGGAATGGGTTGTTCGGTTAATGAAAAGAAAAAATTCAGGGAAAGCCTTAACGCTTGGAGAACTGGAAGCTCTTGCGCGCTTTCTTTTTTCCGGGCTTTTTCCTTTCCACCCTTCGGGGATCCCTTCTCAGGACTCCCGCCAGCTTCAGGTTTGGCCTGAAATCCCCGTTCAGGGCGATGAGCCCCCTGGCGATCCCCAGCTTGACCGCTTCGGCCTGACCCTTGGTCCCGCCGCCGTCCAGGCTGACCGTGACGTCGAACTTATCAAGCGCGTCGATGGCCTTCAGTGGCATCTCCACCTGGTTCTGCAGGTAGATGATCGGGAAATAGGTTTTGTAATCCTTACCATTGACCAGAATGATTCCGGTTCCTTTGGCCAGGAAAACCCTGGCGACGGCTTCCTTTCGTCGGCCAATGGTGCTTTTCTGTTTATCCATGTAAGGGGGTTTCTATTCAGCTTTAAGGTTTAGGGGTTTGGGCTTCTGGGCGGCATGGGGATGCTCCGGGCCGGAATAGACCATCAGTTTCCGGAACAACTGCCTGCCGAGCCGGTTTTTGGGAAGCATTCCCTTGATGGCCCGTTCCAGGACGGCCTCCGGTCTCCTGGAAAGAAGGTTCCGGGCGGACTCGGCCTTCTGCCCCCCCGGATAGCCCGAATATGTGATATAATCCTTGTCATCCAGCTTGTTCCCTGTGAAAACGACCTTTTCCGCGTTGATCACGATCACGTAATCTCCGCAATCGGTATGGGGAGTGAAATAGGGCTTGTTCTTTCCCCTCAGGATGGCGGCAATCCTGGAGCACATCCTTCCAACGGTTTGATTGGTGGCATCCACCACATACCAGTCTCTTTTCACGGTTGCCGCGTTGGCTGACTGGGTCCTGAAACTCAAAGTGTTCACTGTGATTTCTTTTTAGGACTGCAAAGGTAGGCCAGGGTCGGGAAAAATACTCGCCGAAAGAATAGAATTTAAATAATAACTATTATATCTTATTGAAAATCAATAAAAATTTTGATGATAATTTTTTCTCATGGAACCAAACCGGGGAGGGCAGTCAATTCCGGTTCCTGCCGCCCAGGAAGATCATGATATAATATACCAGGGTGACCAGGGAGGAGATGGCCGCGACCACATAGGTCATTGCAGCCCACCAAAGGGCATCTTTTGCCTCGGCCAGTTCCGGGAGATTGGTCAGGCGGGTCCGTTGCATCCAGGAAAGGGCCCGGGCAGAAGCATCGAACTCCACGGGAAGGGTGATCAAGGAGAAGAGGGTGGTCAGGCCAAACAGAATGATTCCGGCCATGAGCAGCTGGGGGAAAATCCTCAGGGTAAGGATTCCGGCCAGGAGGATCCAGGTGACAATATTGGAGCTGAACTGGACCGCGGGAACCATCCTGGAGCGAAGCATGAGCAGGCCATAGGACTGTGCATGCTGGAGGGCATGCCCGCATTCATGGGCTGCCACTGCCGTGGAGGCCACACTGGAGCCCGTATAGACCTCCGGGCTCAGATTCACGGTTTTGTTTACCGGGTTATAATGATCGGTCAGGAAACCTTCAGCGGAAATCACCTTGACATCGTGAATCCCATTGTCCCGGAGCATTTTTTCTGCGACTTCCTTTCCCGTCAGCCCGGCGGAAAGCGGAATCTGCGAAAATGCCTTGAATTTGGATTTCATCCGGTAGCTGACCAAACCGCCTGCAAGGGCCACCACGATCAGGATAAACCACAAACCGCCATTTCCATAAAAAAAGTAGGGGATCATTGCCATGGAATCGATTCTAGGGGTGGATGAAAGCTGAAAATGGCCTGCTTTGCCCTGCAAAATACTGACCAAACGGATTCGGACCAGACGAAGCCAGGATAGAAGGCTGGGTGCGGATTATTATTTGGCAAAATGACCCTGTTTCGAACCCTGAACAGACAAGATGTCATCATTATGACATTTTTTCATGGACCTAAATAAAGGTTCGAAAGCCCTGGTCCAAACGCCCTGAACGGGCCCGGAATTGTCCTGAATCGGGACTATTAAAACCTGATTATAAATGCCCTAAAATAATAGGAGTTTTCTTAATATTTCTATAATTATTAATTGGTTA
>JANWKA010000015.1 GCA_025451655.1 Chitinophagaceae bacterium
CAGGTCGTCCTGACCACCCCGGGCAAATACCAGTTTTCAGTCCTGGTGAAAGATAACCAGGGAGACCAATCGACCTCAAAGGTTACGGTGCAGTTGAATGCGGATCCGCCGGCGTCGCTACCGGTGGCCCATGCCGGGGCGGATACCACCCTGACCTTTCCGGCTGACAGCCTGATGCTGAATGCAGCGGCTTCCACCGATTCCGGGGCTTCCATCACCGGATGGCTCTGGAGCCAGGTTTCCGGTCCTGCAGCCACCCTTTCCAGCCCGGACAGGCTGGAGGCCCCGGTCATCCTCACCACCGCAGGCCAATATGTGTTTTCGGTCCGGATCCTGGACAGCAAGGGAGATTCAGCCAGTGGACAGATCACCGTGAAGCTGGTTTCGGCGAGCCCGGCCTCCGATCCCGCCGCGGGTGCGGGGCCGGATACCACCCTCACCCTCCCTTCAGACAGCCTCACCCTGAATGCAGCGGCTTCCACCGATTCCGGGGCTTCCATCACCGGGTATCTCTGGAGCCAGGTTTCGGGTCCAGCGGCGACCATTGCCTCCCCAAACAGCATGCTGGCTCCCGTCACCCTCACCACGGCGGGACAATACTTGTTCTCGGTAAAAATCCGGGACGGCCTGGGAAACGTTTCCACCGCGACCGATTCCGTCCGGCTGAGCAATCCCCCATCCCTTTCCACACCGGTTGCCAATGCGGGTACCGATACCACCCTGACCCTTCCCCTGGACAGCATCCGGCTCAGCGCTGCCGGTTCCACCGATACCGGGGGAACCATCACCGGTTTCAGCTGGAATCAGATCTCCGGTCCCTCAGCCCTTCTTGAATCCCCGGACAGCCAGTCATCGGAAGTATCCGGACTGAATGTGGGGAAATATGTTTTTTCCCTCGTGATCCGGGACAACCTGGGAGACTCGGCTGCAAGCCAGGTAACGATCACCGTGGCCTCCCAACCTCCGCCGGACAGTTCCGCCTCCTCCAGCGCCAACGATTATATTCCCCCCGATAACGATCCTTTCCTGTACGGCACCAACCTCGGGTTTTACAGTGAAAACTGGACCGACGAGCAGCTCAGCACCATCGCCACCTTTGCCGGGATGACGACCGAAAGGCTTTCCCTCGCGGATAACTTCCTGGCCAAGTGGGGATACGGGATCCGCCAAAGCACCTTTTCTTATTACCAAAATCCCCTCGGGCTGAAAGACCTCACTGTCTTCCTGAACCAGCCCAGGGCTGCCTGGAGGGACCCCACCACCTATCCAGGATCCCCGAGCCAGTCCCTCACCTTCGCCAACCTGTATGACTCCGTGTGGAACAGCGACGGCACCATCAACCCGAATAATTACTATGCCACCTATGTGTATAACGTCGTTTCCCGGTATGGTGGGCAGGTGAAATTCTGGGAAGTGTGGAACGAGCCGGATGTCAACAACGGAACGGATGTCTATTATCCGCCCGGCCAACCCGGGAACTGGTATGACAATCCACCTCCAGTCGGAGAGCTTTATGGCTTCTATGCGCCGGTGTTCAGCTATATCCGGATGCTTCGGATCACCTACCAGATCGTCCACAAGCTTTTTCCGAACGAGTATGTATGTACCGGCGGCATTGGATATCCTTCCTTTCTGGATGCCCTCCTGCGTTACACCGATAATCCGGACAACGGGAAAGTAACCCCGCAATATCCTTTGAAAGGTGGGGCCTATATCGATGTGATCAGCTATCATTGTTATCCGGAATATACCCTGAGGTACTGGACCAATGCCGGAGGGGGCCATTTCGTGGAAACCCGGACCTCCGATTACGCCGCAGCGGTCCCCGCCACCATGAAAGCCAGCTTCCAGGCCGTCCTGCAGAAATACGGCTATGACGGCACCCTCTATCCCCAAAAGCCCTTCATCATCACGGAATCAAATATTTCCCGCAAGCAATTTTCGACCTATATCGGATCCGACATCGCCCAGCGCAATTTTGCAATCAAGGTCCTGGTCAAGGTCCAGCAGAATCAAATCGATGCCCTGGATTTCTTCACCCTCGGGGAGTCCTCCGGTTATGCATCCGCCTCCAGTGAATACCAGCTGATGGGCTTATACCAGGATCTCACCAAATCAAGTTACGGGGTCCAGCAATATACCCAGGAGGGAGAAGCCGTAAAGACTACATCCCAACTCCTGAACGGTTATGTTTTTGATTCCAACCGCACGGCCCAGTTGAATCTTCCCCCTTCCGTGGACGGCGCAGCTTTCATCCGGGGGGGCAAATATATTTATGTCCTTTGGGCCAAATGCCTCCTGGACCAGAGTGAAAATGCCAGTGCAACCTATACTTTCCCGGGCTCCCTGGGGATCACCTCCATGATGCAATACGGTTGGGATTATTCGGTCAACCAGGGGGACACCGCTTCGGTAAATTCCTCCACCGTGAACCTGGGAGGAACCCCGGTGTTCCTGACTCCCGGGACCAGTTTCATCCTTCCCGGCCCCCAGGCCAACGCCGGACCGAATAAGACCATCATCAGTCCCGCGAATTCCGTTGTCCTGGACGGAACCGGTTCCACGGACCAGAGCGGCAGCATCGTTCGATACCGCTGGCAGGAAATTTCAGGTCCCATCTATTATAATATTGTCACCCCCAACAGCGCCACCACCCAGGTAACCGGAATGACCCTTGGACAATTTATTTTTGCCCTGACCGTGGTGGATAATAATGGGGACTCCTCCACCTCCGACGTCGAAATCAATGTGAACCCCACCGGGGGCGGTGCAGGATCACCAGTGGCCAAACCCGGCGGTAACCAGACGATCACCCTTCCTCTGTCCAGTGCCAATGTGAATGGCAGTAGTTCCTTTTCACCCCTGGGGAAAATCATCAGCTATACCTGGAGCCAGACCTCTGGACCCGTTACCGCCAATATCCAGAATCCGGATTCTGCGGCCACCGGGATCACGAACCTGGTCCAGACGGGTTCCTACAGTTTCACCCTGACCGTCACCGACAACATGGGAGCCACCGCATCGGCAGGCATCACCATCACCGTCAATCCCGAGGTATTCCCGTCCCCGGTTGCCAACGCGGGGAATAACCAGACCATTAGCTTGCCCCAGGATTCCATTACCCTGGACGGAACGGGATCTTCGGACCCGGGAGGCCTCATCGTGGGCTATCGCTGGGCCCAGGTCTCCGGACCTTCCCCCAGCCTGATCCAAAACGATACGGCATCCAAAACCGGGGCGGGCAACCTGCAGGCCGGAACCTATGTCTTTTCCCTGAAGGTGGGTGACAACCATGGTCAAACCTCTTCGGTGAACGTCACCATTACCGTGAACCCGGCCCCGACCATTCATCCCCCTGTTGCAGTTGCGGGCCCGGATACCACCCTGGTGATGCCCCTGGATTCGCTGGTTCTGAACGGAAGCGCTTCCACCGACACAGGAGGAACGATCACTAGCTATACCTGGAGTGAAAGTTCAGGTCCGGCAGCAGTTTTTGTCCATCCGGATTCGGCTCTTTCCCCGGTCCGCAACCTGAGCGTAGGAAAATATGTATTCACCCTCACCATTCGGGACAGCCAGGGCCTGTCATCCACCGACAGCGCCGTGGTCCTGGTGAACCCGGCGGCAGATATTCCTCCAGTTGCCAACGCGGGGCCGGATCAAACCATCACTTTGCCGGCGGACAGCGCCATTTTGGATGGAACTGGTTCCACTGACGCCTCGGGAACCATCGCGGGATACCGCTGGACCCAGCTTTCAGGCCCTTCCGCCGCCCGGGTGGCGAGCGGGAGCGGGGTGCGGACTGCGGTAGACAGCCTGATCCAGGGAGTCTATAAATTCCAGCTCACGGTGACCGATACGGCAGGGGCCAGTTCCCTGAGCGACATGACCATCACGGTGAATCCTGCTGTCCAGCAGGCCCCGGTCGCCAATGCCGGCAGTAATATCAATATGACTCTGCCGCTGGATTCTGCGGTACTTAACGGCAGCGGATCCTATGCTCCGGGCGGGAACATCACCAGTTATTCCTGGACCGAGGTCAGCGGACCTTCCGCGGCCCATTTTGCTGCCCCGGATTCCTCAGTGACCGGAATCGACAGCCTGGTGGCCGGAAACTATGTATTTGCCCTGACGGTAACCAATGGTTCCGGGTCCAGCTCCAATGCGCAGGTCCAGGTCACCGTGAACATCGCCACCCATTTGCCCCCGGTCGCCAATGCCGGAACCGATGCCACCATCACCCTTCCGGCAGACTCCGTCATCCTGAACGGTTCTCTTTCCTCTGATCCGGACGGAACCATCACCAGCTATAACTGGTCCAGGGTGAGCGGACCTGCAGCCTATTCGATCAGCGGCGGCAATAAAGCCATCGCCGGGGTCAGCGGCCTGACCCAGGGGACTTATAAATTTACCCTGACGGTCACCGATAATTTCGGGGATTTTTCCTCCGCAACAGTCACCATAACGGTCAATCCGCCCCCTGCAGGTTCCCTGGTCGCATCGGCCGGAAATAATGTGACCATCACCCTCCCCCTGGATTCCACCATCCTGACCGGAGCCAGTTCCTATGATACCAAAGGAACCATCACCGGATATGCCTGGACCCAGCTCGCAGGACCGGCAACTTTCAACCTGGCTTACCCCGATTCCTCCCGGGCCGATCTGACCAACCTCGGGGTAGGGACTTATGAGTTCGGCCTGAAAGTCTCCGATAACCTCGGGCTTAATTCTGCATCCACCGTGACCGTCACGGTGGTGCAGGCCCTTCACCAGCCACCCAGCGCCAACGCAGGCAGTGATATCACCATCCGGCTCCCCCAGAATTCCGCAACCCTGGATGGAAGCGGATCCACCGATCCGGACGGCACGATTACCTCCTACAGCTGGTCCAACCTCAGCGGTCCCTATGGGTACTCCCTCACCGGAGCCGCCGCCTCAAAAGCTTCCCTGGGGAATCTTTCGGCAGGGGTGTATGAATTCCAGCTCACGGTAACTGATAATTTCGGCCTGAGCGCGACGGATACCGTCCAGGTCACGGTGAATTCCGCCCCGGATATCCCTCCGGTAGCGGTGGCCGGTTCCAATATCAACCTGACCCTTCCCCTGGATTCCACCCAGCTGGACGGAAGCAGTTCCTATGACCCGGACGGCACCGTGGTTTCCTACAACTGGGCCCTGGTCAGCGGATCCGGAGGAGTTCAGATCATCGGCACCAATGCAGCCAAAGCCCAGGTCACCGGCCTGATTCCAGGTACCTATATTTTCCGCCTGACAGTTACCGATAATGGCGGCCTGAGTTCTTTCTCCCAGGTCACGGTGACGGTAAGCAGGCATGTTCCTCCTGTGGCCAGTGCGGGGGGCAACATCAATATCGTACTTCCGGTTAATTCAGCTTCCCTGGATGGTACCGGGTCTTATGACAGCGACGGAACCATCACCTCCTATAACTGGACCCAGATCAGCGGTCCCTCAACCGATTCGATGGCCGGAGCCGGTTCGGCCCATGCCCGGCTTACGGGGCTTACAGCAGGCATTTACGTCTTCCAGCTGACCGTAACCGACAATGCCGGTTCTGTGGCTTCGGCAACGGTGACCGTGACTGTGAACAGCGCGCCCGCAACCACCCCGGTTGCCAATGCAGGTCCGGGCACCACCCTGACCCTTCCTGCCAATTCCACCATGCTGGACGGGTCAGCCTCCCGGGACAACGGAGGCACAATCGTTGCTTACCGGTGGACCGAACTGAGCGGCCCGTCCACCTACCGGATCGCCAACCCAGACTCCAGCCAGACCGGCCTTTCCGGCCTGGTCGAAGGAGACTATGTGTTCCTCCTTACCATCACGAATAATACCGGGGAGACGGCTTCAGCCCAGGTGACCGTCACGGTCAATCCACCCCCGGTGCATCCTCCCGTATCCTATGCGGGCCCTGATATCCAGATTACCCTGCCTGTGGATACGGCCACCCTGAATGGTTCCGGGTCCTATGAACAGGATGGCACCATTGTATTTTATTCCTGGACCGAGGTGAGCGGCCCGTCCACCTATACCCTGGTGGGATCCAACCGCTCCATCGCCAGCCTGAGCGGCCTGGTGACGGGTACCTATGTATTTGAACTCACCGTTAAAGACAGCAACGGGGCCCAGGCAACCAGCGACATAACTGTTACGGTGAATGCGGCTCCGAACATTCCGCCGGTCTCCAATGCCGGAACTGACACCACCATCACCCTTCCTTCCGATACCGTGACGCTGAATGGCAGCGCTTCCTATGCGGTGGATGGCCGGATCACCGCATACCAGTGGAAAGAAGTGGCCGGGCCATCCGGTTTCATCATGAGCGACAGCATGGCCACCCGGACCATGGTGACCGGTCTGGTGGCGGGCAGCTACCTTTTCTCCCTCACCGTGACGGACGCCAATGGGCTGAAGAGCACGAGCCAGGTGGAGGTAACCGTGAACCTGAATTCCAATGTGACCAACGGACAGGTGGTGGTTTATCCCAATCCTGCAGTGAATGTGGCTACCGTTTACTTTTACAATAACCAGGACGGAAAGATCGGGGTGAACCTTTATGACATGTGGGGAAGATTAAGACACAGCTACACCTTTATCAAGGACCACCAGGCGATATTCAAGGAAAATATAGATTTGACCGGTCTTCCCCCCGGGGTGTATCTGGTTCAGGTCTCGATTAACGGAACCTTCAGTACGTCGGTTAAGCTGGAAAAACTGTCCAACTGACCGGAAAAATTTTGTTTTGGTTGAGCAGGGGAGGCCTTTCCTCTAGGGCCTCCCCTGATTTTTGCCCTGAAGGATTATCAGAAACCGGCATATGAATGAATTAACTACTTTTGCCCCGGCTCAAACCGCACGGAATTTGAAACCCGTGATCTGATGAAGGAAAGGAACCTGCTGAAACGATACGATGCCCTGCTTGTTTATGCAGGGTCCCTTTTATTTTTCATCCTGACCCGGACTGCAAATTTCAGCGCAGCTCACGATTCGATCGATTATCTCAACAACCTGGAGCATGGCACCAACCTCTTCGTAAACGCCCACCTGCTTTATCATATTTCCGCCTATGCCTTCATGAAGGCCGTCATGGCCCTGCATCTGGTCCACAAGACCTATTATGCGGTGGAGCTCATGGACTCCGCCTGGGCCGCCGGATCCATGGTGATGGTTTTCCTTTTTTTCCGCCACCGGTTCGGTTTCACGAGAGGCAATTCCATCGCCTGCGCCCTGGTTCCCGCTTTTTCCTTCGGATTCTGGTTTTACGCAACCAATATCGAGGTGTACATGCCCCCGCTTTTCCTGATTTTGGTGATCCTTTACCTTCTTTCCAGGCCAAAGATCAGTTCGGGGACTTTTCTCGCGGTCGCAGTGCTACACGGATTGGCCATCCTGTACCACCAGTCCAATATCGTGCTGATCCCGGTTGTGCTCATCCGGATCTGGCAATCCAGGGCAAATATCCGCCTGATCCCGGTACTGGTCCGGTATGCAGGCATCGGGACCCTGATGGTAGCCGGAGGATACCTGGGGGTTTCCTGGTTCGTACTGGGATACCGCACCTTCCCTGAATTCTACAGCTGGTTTGCCGGCATGGCATCCCAGACCTATTACTGGAACCCGGTGGGCCTGTCCACCCTGAAGGATGCCTTCGTGGGATTTTCCCACAGCTTTATCGGCGGGCATTTTATTTTCAATGTCCCCCTGATTTCCCCCATCCTGCACCGGATGCTTTCCAACCATTCCCTGGATGACGAAATGTATATCAGCCGTCATATCACTCCCTGGCTGTCCGGGGTCATCTTCCTGGCCTTTCTGGTTTTCCTGGTCCTGGCCCTAGCCCTGGTGGTAAAGCTCATTGCCAGTCGCAAAAAATATGTGGCCTCCTTCCGCCCCACGACCATCACCCTGACCCTGTTTCTGGTTTGCTATTCGGTGTTCTTTTATTTCTGGATGCCTTCCAACCTGGAGTTCTGGATCAACCAGTCGGTGGTGTTCTGGGTGCTGGTGCTGGGGTTATCCGGATCCTCCGGGGGAGTCTGGAATATCCCCCAGCCCTGGCTTTCCCTGGTGCTGGCGGCCCTGCTGTTCTTCGTCAATTATTTCGGGAGCATGCGCTGGCTCCGGAGCCTGGATAATGACCTGTTCTACCGGAAAGTGCAGTTTGTGGAGGCTCATTCCAGCCCGGGGGACCTGGTGCTGCTACGGGACGATTGGCAACTTGAAGATTATCTGCAAAGGTACACCCCGGACCGGACCGAGGTCATCCCAGCCCGGGATACGCTGAAGGCATCTCCCCTTCCTGCCGAAATTTCCAGCTGTCTGGGCGCGGGGGGAAGGGTATTTTTCTTCGATGAGGTGCACAATCCCGGCAATGCAGTCAAGGATGATGATTTCAAGGATTACCTGCTGGATACTTACGGACATCGGATGGAATTGATCCCGGACCCCTATGCCCGGCTTTACGAGATCCGCTGATTCCCCTTTTCCTTTTCCCGGAATGGTTTATAAAATGCCTTTGTTGCCAGGCTGAGCATGGGCTGGTCTGAAGGGCTGTCCCCGTATGCATATACCGGATCGTAATCCTCCAGGCGCACCGCTTCCCGGATCCGGGTCACTTTCTCGGTCCCGGAGCAGTTCTTTCCCAGGATCCGGCCGGTCATCCTTCCCCCGATGCTTTCCAGCACGGTGGCTATGCATTCCACCCCCGTCTGCCGGCACCAGCCGGAGACCCAGTTTCCGGCGGATGCCGAAACCACGATGACCCGGTCCCCCCGGTCAAGCGCCTCCCGGATGGCCCTGGAAGCCTCCCCGCGGATCAGGGAAGGGAGCCGTTCGGCCTGGAAGGCATCACAGCCTGCCTGAAAATCCGGTTCGGGTATTCCGGCGAAGAAAAGCCGGAGCACCGACTGCTTGGCGGCGGTGTTGGAAATCAGCCCCAGCTTATAGGCAGCCAGGACCGGGGACAGCAGGATCAGGCCCGGGATGAAAACCCGGTTTCCTTTCTGGAACCGGATGATCTCCCATAAGGTATCCCGGTTGGTGATGGTTCCATCCAGGTCAAACAGGGAAAGAGCCCGTTTCAAAGTTTCATTTTTTTAAACCGGGATTCCGGAATCAACCGGATCAGGAGCATGATCCAGCGCCAGAACCAGCGCACATAGATCCTGTTTTTCTTTTGTTTCACAGCCTGAAAAACTGCTTTTCCCACCTCGGCCGGCTCCGCGGTAAGCAGGGGGGGAAGGGACAGGTTTTCCGTCATGCGGGTGCGGACAAATCCGGGAAGGACGGTAACCACGTGAACGCCCAGGGGGAAGAGGCGGTTGCGCAGGCCGGAAAGGTAGGTGAGGAAACCTGCCTTGGCGCTTCCATAAATATAATTGCTCTGCCTGCCCCTCAGACCGGCCACCGAACTGATTCCGACAATCGTTCCTTTTCCTGCGGAGGCAAAATCCTCCGCGATGAGGTTCAGGATGGAAACGGCCCCGGTAAAATTGACCTGGATCGTCTTTTCAGCCGTTTTCCAATCCTGCTCCGCGAGCTTCTCTTCGGTCATGTAGCCTATGACACAGATGGCCACATCCGGCCGCTTTCCCAGGGACTCATAAAATGTCCTGTGGCTGGCCGGGTCCTCCGCATCGAATTCAGCGAGGGAGGCCCGGACCCCGAACCGGATCTCCAGATCCGATTGCATCGGGGCAAACCGGTTCGTCTTCCTGCCGCAGAGGATGAGGTCATACCCGGAGGCCGCGAAGGTTCGGGCGATGGCTACGGCTATATCGGAACTGGCACCAAGGATCAGGGCACTGGGCATGGGCAACCGGTTAAATTTTGGTAAGCAGCAGGCGGTCTGACTGCATGGATCGGAACTTGTATTCAGGATTATAGCGGCGGACGATCTCCATGAACCGGTCCGCGTCCCGGTAACTGTTCCAGAATACCTCGGGACTCATCCGGGCGTCCTTGGACAGGTAGATCCTTCCCCCATTTTCCAGGACGATCCGGTCGAGCTCATCCAGGAATGCGAAAAGACCTTTACGGACCGGAAAATCAAGGGCGAGGGTATATCCTTCTATCGGGAAGGAAATGATGCTTTGCTGGGGTCCGAAGGTCTTGAGCACTGTAAGAAAAGAACCCATGCCCTGATCGCTGATCCGGGTCATGATCTCGATGAGCCCGTTCCTGCTTTGAAAGGGAAGGACGAACTGGTATTGGACAAATCCGGCTTTGCCGTAGGCCCGGTTCCAGTGGAGGATGGCGTCGAGGGGGTAGAAAAAAGGCTCATAGGACACCACCGAATCCATTTCAGGCATAAAGTTCTTATGGTAGTACAGGTAATTAAAGGCCTTCACCGTGAACGGATTGAGCACGAAAGAGGGCAGCGTGAAAGGGAATACGATCTGGTTTTGCCGGGGAAGCTTCAGCGGATCCCTGGTTCGGGATGGGTTGAGTTCGGACCTGGTGGCATGTTCCCCCAGCATCAGGATGCTCCTTCCGAAATGGTTTCCTTTCTTCAGGCAGTCGATCCAGGCGACCGAATAGGTGTAATGCCGGTATTGTTCAAACAGGCTGATGACATGGTCCAGGTTGGTTGCCTTGATCTGTTTTTGACGGATATAGGAAGACTCGATTTTTTTCAGGCGGAAACTGACCCTCAGGATCAGTCCGGTGAGGCCCATGCCACCGCAGGTCCCATCGAACAGGTCCGGAAGCAGGGAAGGGGAGCAGGTCAGGACCTTCCCGTTGGCTACCAGGATATCCATGGAGACAACATGGTTGGAAAAAGCGCCGTCGACGTGATGGTTTTTCCCGTGAACATCGGAGGCTACCGCGCCTCCCACCGTGATGAATTTGGTCCCCGGGGTCACCGGGAGAAACCATCCGGCCGGTACGATGACCCGCAGGATCTGGTCCAGGGTGATGCCGGCCTGGCAGGTGAACAGGCCCTGGTCGCGGTCGAACGCGAGGGCTTTGTCGAATTTGAGGGTCGCGTAGGTGGTGTCCCCCAGGCTGGCATCCCCGTAGCACCGCCCGTTTCCGCGGCCGATGACGGAGCCCGCCCGGTCCAGGGATTCCCGGATCTCCTCCTCCAGGGAAAAGGACTGCTCGTCCGATATGACCACGGGGTAATTTCCCCAATTGGCTATTTTCTTTTTCATCAGGGTTTAAAAAGGGTTATTGAAGGAAGATACAGGATCACGTAGAAGCTGACCACCCAGAGGACCAGGTTGACCTGTAGAAACCGGTCGCGGTAAAGCACCCGGGTGGGCGATCCTGCATCATTCTCCAGGTAGATCAGCTGCAGGTACCTCATGATTCCGGAAATGACGAACAGGGAAGTGTAGTATAACCGGTAGTCCCCAAGCCGTTCACTGGCCTTGGGGCTCATGGTGTACATAATGTAGGCCATGATGATCACCGCGCAGACGATCGCCAGGCAGACGTTCAGGAAATCCGGATTGTATCCCTTGACGGAACGGCGCATGTCCTGTCCTGATTTTTCACCGATCAGCACGTCGTCCCTTCTTTTGCCCACCGCCATAAAAAGAGCCAGCAAAAAGACCATGACCATCAGCCATTGGGAAATCACCACGAAAGCGATCACTCCCCCTGCCTTGACTCTCAGGACGAAGCCGACGGCGACGATGATGATATCCAAAATGGAAATATGCTTCAGGCCAAAGCAATACGCCAGGTTCAGCAGGAAATAGATGGCCAGCACGAAGGCGAACTTCTCCTTCACCGCCATGGCGAGGGCAAAGCCCACGATCAGGCAGGCCACCATCAGGCTCATGGCTCCTGAAACCGGCACCGCTCCACTCGCCAGGGGGCGGTTCCGCTTCACCGGATGGTTCCGGTCGGCCGCGATATCCCGGTAATCGTTCAGGATATAAATGCTGCTGGCCACCAGGCTGAAGGCCACAAAACCTTCAGCGAGCTCGATCAGCACCGGAAATTTAAAAAAGCCGCCGGCAAAAAAAACAGGAATGAAAAGGAAAAGGTTTTTTGCCCAGTCCCTGGGCCGAAGCAATCTGAGATAAGGTTTCACAGGCTTGGGATATCGACAAAAATAGTAAATTTCTACTACATGTAATAAGCAGAAAAATATCACGCAAGGCAAGGTTTTGAAATTCTTTGTAGTTTTGGTTTTCCCCATGAACCGACGTCCGGATATGATCCTGATCAGCCTGATCCGTTGGGATAACCCGTTTTCATCCACGGGCATATCCCTGGCCCGGGAATTTTCCAGGCAGGGCCGGGTCTTTTTGATCGACCATCCTTTTTCCGTCAAAGACCTGCTCCTTCATTTCAACCGGAGGGAAATCCGGGAACGGCGGCGCCCCCTGATTTTGGAAACCGGTATTTTCAGGAAGCCGGAGGGATTCGGAGGGAACCTGGTCCTGGTCACCCCGGGGATGACCCTTCCGGTAAACGGGCTTCCCCCCGGAAAACTTTTCGAGCGGCTCCGGAAACTGAATGACCGCAAAATCTGGAATGCGATCCGGCGGATCATCCGGGAATTTCAGGTGAAGGACTTCCTGCTGGTCAACTGTTTCGACCCTGCTTTTGCCCTGGAGATCCCCCGGGACCTCAGGCCGCTGCTCCGGATCTACCAGTCCGTCGACGAAATTTCCCACGCTCCCTACATGCAACGGCATGGCGCGGACCTGGAAAAGCGCCAGGTGGAAGCCTCGGATATCGTGCTGGCCACCTCCTCGGAACTTCAGCGAAGTCTCGGGAAAATATCACCCGGTGTCGCCCTGCTTCCCAATGCAGCCGACACGGAGCTGTTCGCAACCGCGGTAAACCAGGACCTTCCCTGTCCCCCCGAACTGGCGGGAAGCCCCCGGCCCCTGATCCTTTATACCGGCAACCTGGACCCGAACCGGGTGGACTTCGAATTGCTCCGGGAAATCGCAACCGTGCATGGCGACAAAACCCTGGTGCTGGTCGGGCCGATTGAGGCAAAAGTCCGGGTAGCGGAAGGGCTGGACCGGTTTGCCAATATCCTGTTGACCGGTGCCCGGCCCCTTCCGGAGCTACCTGCCTATCTGAAGCAGGCCGGGTGCGCGATCATCCCCTTTTTGAAGAACGGGTTCACCCGGGGAATTTATCCGCTGAAGATCAACGAGTATCTTGCAGCCGGAAAGCCCGTGGTGTCGACCACTTTTTCCTCAGATATCCGGGGGTTCGGGGCTGTGGCCTATCTTGCGGAGGATCATCAGGCATTTCTTCTCCGGATCAGCCAGGCCTTGGAACAGGACAATCCGCAGCGGGTTGCCGAAAGGATCCGGGTGGCCCGGTCCAACAGCTGGTCTGCCCGGGTGGAACAGTTTTGGTGCCTGGTGGACGGTAGCAGGGCTGGCAGGACCCCGGCTGCGCAACTGGTTCCGCCATGACCTGACCCTCAACCTGCCTAACCCCTCAACTTACCTGAATGGAATTGCCAGTAAAAACCAGCCCGCTCCGGAACCGATATGGGATTTCCGCCCTGGAGGTCGGATGCATCGTGGTGCTGGCCCTGATTCCCCTGCTGGTCAGCCTTCCCTA
>JANWKA010000016.1 GCA_025451655.1 Chitinophagaceae bacterium
CGGCGGAGCGGTCATATATTCAACATCTGCTCCACAGCCAGTCTTCAAGCCTATCCCAACGGAGGGGCCTACAGCATCTCCAAGTTCGCCCTGCTGGGCATGTCCCGGAACCTGCGGGAAGAACTCATGCCACACCGGATCCGGGTCACCGCCATCTGTGCCGGACCGGTGCGGACCGATTCGTGGAAGGGGATTGAAGTACCTGCGGAGCGGATGATGGAAGCCAGGGACATGGCGGAAATGATCTGGGCCTGCTGGAGCCTTCCCGCCTCAACTGTGGTAGAGGAAATTCTTATGAGGCCGATGGACGGGGATTTGAACTGAAGGAATGATTCTTTTTAACTTAGATTTAACTACACCCCTTTTTTTGCCGGGAACCACATAGGGTAATTTTGCAGGCTGGTATGGATCGTAAGTGCAGGTTTGGCATTTTGATGATCTCCCTGGTCCTTTTTATGGCCCCGGGCCTGGGAGCCCAATTCCGGTTCACCACCCAGGTTTCCGGCACCAAGGTTGCCGTTGGCGACCCTTTCCAGGTCAATTTTGTTCTGGAAAACGCTACCCAGCTCTCCGGTTTCCAGCCTCCCCCCTTCACCGGTTTTGAAGTGCTCCAGAGTTCGCAGGGGAGCAGCATTTCAGACGACAACGGCCAGGTCAGGGAAACCATCACCTATTCTTTTTTGCTCCGGGGAAAATCCATCGGGGCTTTCACGATCCCCGGTGCCACTGCCCGGGAAAGCGGCAACAAAGTCGAATCCAACCCGGTCACGGTCGAGGTCATGAAAAACGCCCCTGCCGCTGCCAACCCAGGCGGGGCGCCTTCCGGTTCCGGAGGATGGATGGCCACCCCCGCAGGAGGCTCCAGCCTGGGAACCGCCGGGGTTTCGAAAAAGAATGCCAATGCGATGGACCTGATCCATAAAAACCTTTTCGCCAAAGTTTCGGTGGATAAAACCACCGTCTTCCAGGGAGAGCAGCTTACGGCTATTTATAAACTCTACACCCGCCTGAGTGCCTCTTCCCAGGTTACCAAGGTCCCTGCGTTCACCGGGTTCTCCTCCCATGATATCCGAATTCCCAATCCTGTACCCTCCACCATTGAAAGGGTGAACGGAGTCTCCTACAATGTTTTCGTGATCCGCAAAACCATGCTTTTTCCGCTACAGACCGGTACCCTGGAGCTGGATCCGGTGGAAATCCACAACACGGTCCGGCTGTATCATTCAAACCCATCCGGAGGAGGAAATGATCAGTTCGGGGATTTGTTCAACGATCCCTTCTTCAAGGACCCCTTCGGTAATGATCCATTCGGCAATGGCGCAACCTACCAGGATTTCGATTATACCCTGTCCAGCACCCCCGTGGAAATTACCGTCAAGCCCCTTCCATCCGCCGGACAGCCTGCTGATTTCAACGGCTCGGTGGGGAATTTCACCCTGACCTCCGGCCTGGATAAATCCAGTCTCACCACCGATGAGGCCGCCACCCTCCGGGTGACTATTTCAGGAAACGGAAATATCGACATGATCAGCGCTCCCAAACCGGACTTCCCTGCCAACCTGGATGCCTATGACCCTAAAGTTTCGGATCATTTCAACAAGAACAGCAATCCCTTTTCCGGAACCAGAACTTTTGAATATGTGATCATGCCCAGGGTTGCCGGGGACTACACGATCCCTCCCATCGACTTTTCCTATTTCGACCCTGATGCCAAAACCTATAAAACCCTTGCTACAAAACCATTTCATCTCCAGATTACCCAGGGTGCAGGGCAAACCCCGCAGGCCCAGCCTGCGCAGTCCAATTCAGGAGGCCTCGCTCCCCTGTTATATACCCCCGGGAAATGGATCCGCGGCAATCCACTACTGCTGACGACCTGGTGGATCTGGCTCCTGGCTGCACTGCCGGTATGCATCCTGATCGTAATCCTCATCCTGAGGAAAAAAATGCAGCGGCTCCGGGCCGATGCGGTTCTTTTCCGCTACCGGAGGGCAAACAAGGTTGCCCTTAAAAGGCTGGCTGCCGCGGCAAAGTACCTCCGTTCCGGGGAGGATAAGGCGTTTTATGAAGAAACCTCCCGGGCAGTTTGGGGATACCTCAGCCATAAGCTGGACATTCCCTATGCTTCCCTCAGCAGGGACAAGGCAGCCGAGGCGATCAGGGCTTCAGGCATGTCCGGGGCACCGGCTGAAAAGCTGTTCACCCTGCTGGATGAATGCCAGGTGGCCCTGTATTCACAGGCCGGGGGACAGGCGAAAATGAAGCAAGCCTACCAGGCCGCCCTGGAAATCATCGGGGAGCTGGAGGACCATTTAAAATAGATCGCACCATGAGCCCCAGAATTCTTTTTGCGTTTGGCCTCTGCGCTTTCCTTTCCTGGAACGGAACAGGGAAGGCATGGGGTTCGGACCGCGGGCCCGGATCCCTTTTCAATGAGGCCACCATGCTTTACGGGAAGCAGCAATATGGAGCGGCAGCTGCACAGTTCGATTCCCTGATCCGCCAGGGTTACCAGAACCCGGTGGTTTATTATGATGCGGGAAATGCCTTTTATCAATCAGGACGCCTGGGGGCTTCCATATATTATCTGGAAAAAGCAAGGGCCCTGGATCCCGTAAATCCTTACATCAATTCCAACCTGTCCTTTGTCCGGCAACATCTTGCCGACCATGTGGAAGCGCTCCCAACCCTGTTTTTCCTCCGATGGAAGCAGGACCTGACCGACCTGATCCCGGCTAACGGCTGGGTAATCCTCTCCCTCATCCTGTTTTGGCTTCTGGTCGGAGTGCTCGGGGTCCGGCTGTCCAGGAAGGGCTCCTCCACCTGGGTTGGCTGGGGGATCGGAATTACGGCCTGTCTGCTGGCAATCAGCTTTACTTCCGCCATCTCCAGGTACCGCCAGGTTACCGACCCGGGATTTGCGATCGTCATGCAAACCGAGGTTCCGGTCCGGAATGCTCCGGACCCGGGAAGCCCGGATGCATTCGACATGCACGAGGGGTTGAAAGTCCAGGTGTTGGATACCGCAGGAAACTGGGATAAGATCAGGATGGATGACGGCAGAACCGGTTGGGTGCAGACCCAGGGCATCAGGAACCTTTAACAGTTCTTCCCCCTGCAATCCCCGGAACCGGACTCCAGTTCAAAGGTGCTGTGCTGGATGTTGAGATGTTCCATGATATGTTTCAGTTCACCCCGGATCTTTCCTGCCTCCTGGAAATCCGCCCCGGGATCAATGACCACATGGGCTGTGAGGGCATTCTGGGTCGTGCTCATGGCCCAGATATGGACATGATGGATTCCTTTGACTCCATCCACTTTTTTTACCGCTGCCTCTACCTTCCCGATATTGATACTGGTTGGAACCCCGTCCAGGGAAAGCCTCAGGCTGTCGGTAAGGAGCCGCCAGGAGGCGACCAGGACCAGGACAATCAGGGCCAGGCTCACCACCGGGTCCACAATCCACCACCCGGTAAATGCCATGACCAGACCGGAGATCACCACGGCAAACGAAATCAGCGCATCTGAAGCCATATGGAGATAGGCCCCCTTCATGTTGAGCTCGCTTTTGCTGTCCTTCATCAGGACCAGGGCAGTGCCCCCGTTGACCAAAATTCCGATGGCGGCCACGAGGGCTACCACGTCCCCGGGGACCACAACGGGATGCAGGATCCGGTCATAAGCTGCGATCCCGATCCCCACGACGGCAACCACGAGGATCATCACATTGAACAAGGCAGCAAGGATGGTTGTTTTTTGATACCCATAAGTGAACCGTTCATTGGCCTTCACCCGGGAGAGCCGGAACGCAAGCAGGGAGATGCCCATTCCCGCCACATCGCTCAGGTTATGGCCGGCATCGGAAAGCAGGGAAAGGGAATGCACCAATAGCCCGGCCACGGCCTCGACCACCACGAAGGAGAGGTTGAGGAAGATGCCGGCGATCAGCGCCATGCTCATCCGGGTGATCATGCCCCCATGGGAATGGGTATGACCGGAATCCATATGGTGGTCAGGTGCCATTGCTCAAAGCAAAGTTCCTTAAAAATGGTCAGTCTGTGAATTTATACCCCACGCCCCGGACGGAATGGAAATACCTGGAATTGCGGCTGTCTTCTTCGAAATACTTGCGGAAGTTGAGGATAAAGTTATCGATGGTTCGGGTGGTGGGATAAACATTATAGCCCCAGACGACCTGGAGGATCCGCTCCCGGGTTACTACTTCTCCTTTATTTTCGATCAGCAGCCTGAGGAGCATCATTTCCTTCTTGCTCAGCTCGTAGGTCTTCCCATCCTTTCCGGTGCATTGCTGGGCGGCAAAATCAATGGAGTTGTTGCCGAAACGATAGATGTTCGGAACGCTGTCGCGGTCCCTCATCTTCTTGCTTTTCATGATCAGCTTGTCCACCCGCAACAGGAGCTCCTCCAGGTTGAAGGGCTTGGTCATGTAATCGTCCCCTCCTTTTTTGAGTCCCTGAATGCGATCGGCGCTGCTGTTTTTGGCGCTGAGGAACAGGATGGGCACATCGTTGTTCTGCACCCTGATGTTTTCACAAACGGCGATGCCATCCATTTCGGGAAGCATGATGTCCAGGATGATCAGGTCGAAATATTCTGCTTTGACAGCCTTGAGGGCGGAAGATCCATTGTCCGCTGCGGTCACCTCATAACCTTCCAGCTCGAGGTTGAGCTTGAGGGCCTCCTGAAGATTCTCCTCATCCTCCACCAGAAGAATGGAAGCTTTTGCCGGTCCTTTCGCTTCAACCATAAAGATCCGGCTTTACCACCGGAAAGATGATCTCAAAAATACTGCCTTTTGGTTCATTATCCATCACGGAGATGCTTCCCCGATGTTGTTTTACGATCGCCCTGGTGAGGTAAAGGCCAAGTCCTGTGCCCCTGGTGATCCGGGTGTTCTCGTTGCCAACCCGGTAAAAACGGTTGAAGATCTTTCTTTTTTCATCATCCGGTATCCCGAAGCCCTGATCCGCAACCTGGATGACAGCGCGATGACCGAGAACGGTCAACTTCACCAGGATCCGGGTGCCTCCGGGGGAATATTTGATCGCGTTTTCCATCAGGTTGTTGAAAGCCAGCTGGAGCATGAAGCGGTCACCCCTGACCAGGACACCTGGAGTCAGCTCGGCCACGAATTCATGGGAGCTGGACAAGGGCCGGTTTTCCCGAATGCAATGCTCCAGGAGGGCGTCCATATCCAGGTTCTCCCGCGTCAACTGATACTGGCGGCTTTCCAGCTGGGAGGCCATAAGCATATTATTACAGAGCTGGTTCAGCCGCTGGGTTTCCGAAAGGGTATGGTCCACCAGCCTGGCTTTCGCCTCCTCCCCGAGGTTGCGCAGGGATAGCGTCTCCATGTTGAGGCGGATCACTGAAATCGGTGATTTGAGCTCATGGGTCACCGCCATCATGAAGTTCAGCTGCTGGCGGGAAAGGCGAATCTGGTGCCGGACTGCTCCGTATACATAGGCAGCTCCGATCAGGATGATGAGCAGGAAGGTCCCCCCTTCCCCGAAATATTGCAGGGTATGGAGCCGTTCCTGGCGAAGAATCTTCCGGAGCCCTGCCTGATAGGATGCCTGGGCTCCCGGGCCTGTGGTTCTCAACCGGAGAATGGTCACTTGGGCCTGGGTGAATTCCCGGTTTTGTTTTTCCAGGAAAAAGCCCCAGGCGACCAGGATGGCGATCGTATAGGCAAGCAGGAACAGGTAGAGGACGGTGATGAACCCGGTCGCCCTGAGCTGGATCTTGATCTTGCGGGGCTTCATGGCTGGCGCGGACCTGTTTTTTCCAGCCTCAGGCCGATACTCATCACATGGGGCAGCGGATTTTGACGCATGTCCTGGACCAGGGAGAAATGATAGAGGCCGGGGCGGCTGAATGAGGACTGCTGTAGTATGGGCACCCTCTGGGAAACGACATCGTCCATGGAAACCCCCAGCCACCGGCCGTCCTGATCTGCAAGAGGAAGCTCCACCCGGCTCGTTTTGGGGGACTGGCCCGGATAAGTGGAGGTGATCAGGAGCCAGAGATTGCTGTAACGGTAGGAGTCCGTATGGCGGATGATAATGTACAGGTTGTAATAACTGGAACTGTCCGGGACCGCCACGTCAAAGGAGGGAGTGAACCGGTCGTTCCAGGAATACCCCGGGATTTCCATATTCTTTTCATAGACCCTCAGGGTATCCCAGCCCCGGCAGGAGGCGATGGAAAAAAACAGCAGGGGGATGAGGATCCTTTTCACCGGGGCGCATTTTCTGCATGGGCCTATAAAACATTCAGCACCTGTTCCTTGGCTTTTTCCAGCTCGTCTTTCATCAGGACTACCCATTGCTGGATATCTGCATCGCTGGCCTTCGAACCGGTGGTATTGATCTCCCTTCCGATTTCCTGGATGACGAAACCGAGTTTTTTACCTTTTGCTGAATCCTCCTCGGCCAGGATATCCCGGAAATACCGGCAATGGCTCGCCAGCCGGGTCAGCTCCTCCGAGATGTCGATCTTCTCAATATAATAAACCAGTTCCTGCTCCAGGCGGTTGGGATCGGTATTTTCCTTTCCGACATGTTCGTGGAGCAGGTTTTCCAGCCTTTGCTTCATTTTTTCCCGGCGCTGCGGCTCCAGTTTGATAACCTGGTCCCTGTAGGACAAAATCTGGTCGATCCGGAGCCGGAGGTCCTGCTCCAGCATGGCCCCCTCATCCTTGCGGTGCAGGTCCAGGTCCCTGACGGCATCGGTCATGACCTGCAGGATCTGGAACCATTCCGTTTCGGTCAGTTGTTCTGAAGCCGGGCTGATCACATCCGGGAGCCGGAGCAGGGCCCCGAGCAGGTCGGTCTCGGGCAATTGAAGCTCCCGGGCCAGATCCCGGATGGAATGGTAATATTGCCTGGCCAGGTCGTTATTGACCGATACCGGCTTGGTACTCCCGTTCTGCTTGATGGTAACTGTGACTTCCAGGCTTCCCCTGAGAATACTTTGTTGCATGAGACTGCGAATCTCAAACTCGTAAGGTTTCAGGGATTGGGGCATTTTCAGGTTCAATTCCAGCTGCTTGCCATTGAGTGATTTCAATTCCACCGTGATGATTTTATCTCCCGGGGCGGCTTCAGCTCGGCCAAACCCTGTCATGGATCTCAGCATACCTGAATTGTGTTTGAACAAACCTACGGGAGAATTTTGGTAATTCCGAAGCAGAGGTCCACCGGGTCAGGGGAAAAGGGCAGCATCGATGGCCGCTTTCTTCCATTCCCGCACTTCCCCGGGTTCCAGGCCTTGCAGGGTAATGCCCTGGATCCGGTACCGGATCAGCCGCAATACAGGAAATCCGACGGCAGCTCCCATCTTCCTGACCTGGCGATTCTTCCCCTCCCTGAGGATCAGCCGCACCCAGCAGTCCGGAATATTTTTCCGGTACCGGATCGGGGGATTGCGGGGAGGAAAGGAGATTGGGAATTCTGGAACCTCCGCAAGGCAGGGTAGGGTCCGGTATGATTTACCACCAATACTGATATTGACCCCATTACGCAGGGAATCAATGGCCCCTGGTGAAATGGTCCCCTCCACCTGGGCCCAGTATTCGCGTTCATGTCCAAAACCAGGGAATAACAAGCGCCTGTTCAGGGAGGGATCGTCCGTCAAAATCAGCAATCCCTCGCTTTCCTTGTCAAGCCTTCCCAGGGGATACACTTCCCTGGGGAAATCGAAAAGGGACCGAAGACCGTTTTTTTCATCCCCTGGAAGGAAAGCGGACTGGATGCCAAAGGGCTTGTTCAGGCTGAAATACCGGTACAACTGTCTTTTTATTTCCGAAGGCAATTTACCGAATCGTTTCCTGGAGACTTGTAAACCGGAAGGCCGGAACCGGAAATCAGGCCGGGGAAATGAGGAGGAGCCGGGTGAAAAGGAAGGAATGATTTCAGGAGATACCCTATCCATGGGCTGCCAGAGCGGGTTTTGGAGGAACGGAAACGGAAGAATGGAGGGAAAACAAAAAGCCCGTCTGCAGGAACAGCCGGGCTATTTTGTGATATGAATGGGTTAGTAAGTACTGGGAAACGAATTCCCTCTACAATATTAGAAATAATTTCCTCACAAAAGAAAATTTTTGAGGGGAATTTTATTCACATCCGGTAGGCCCTTGTGGATAACCAGGCCATCCTGAACAGAAATTTGGTGGTTTTTCCGGGATTGCAGTAGGGATTTATAGCTGAAAATCGCCTCCTCACCCTGGATACGGAATGAGTTGCCCAAACTTTTAACTTTGCTTCAGGCGGTTTTTTCGTCATATAACTATTCAATTCATCCTCAATAATTCCCTATGCAATTGAATCCTCCTGTACCAGTCCGCTGGCTGGCCGGGTTTATCGAAGCCGAATTGATCGGGGATCCCGGCCTTGAGGCCACCGGCATCAACGAGATTCACAAGGTGACCGCAGGCGATATCTCCTTCGTCGACTCCGAAAAATATTACGGGGCATCCCTGGGTTCCGGAGCGACCATCATCATCATCAACAGGGTGGTGGATTGCCCGGAGGGAAAAGCCCTGTTGGTATGCGGGGATCCTTTCACAGCCTATGTGAAACTGGTGAAACACTTCAGGCCCTTCCAGCCTGCCGACCGCATGATATCTGCTTCCGCTGTGATCGGGAAGACCTCCATAATCCAGCCGGGGGTATTTATAGGAAACCAGGTGCAGATCGGAGAGCATTGCCTGATCCACCCCCATGTAACAATTTACGACCATTGCCAGATCGGGGACCATGTGATCATCCATTCCGGAACCGTGATCGGGGCCGATGCATTTTATTATAAAAAAAGACCGGGGAGGGTCCCGGAGTATGACAAATTGGAGAGTTGTGGAAGGGTGCTGATTGGAAACCACGTGGAAATCGGGGCCAACTGCACGGTGGACAAAGGGGTGAGCGGCGATACCATCCTGGGGTTGGGGACCAAGCTGGACAACATGGTCCATGTCGGGCATGGCACCGTGGTCGGGAAGAACTGCCTTCTGGTGGCCCAGGTGGGTATCGCCGGAAAGGTCCATATTGAAGATGAGGTAGTCATCTGGGGGCAATCCGGGGTATCGAAGGACCTGACCATCGGGAAAGGGGCCATAGTGATGGGCAATACTTCGGTGACTCATAGCCTGGAAGGAGGGAAAATCTATATGGGATTTCCGGCTGAGGAGGCTCAGACCAAGAGGAGGGAGGTGGTCTGGATCAAAAGGATCCCGGAGCTTTGGGACCGGGTCCAGAAACTCAGGGATGGGAGGACTTAGAAGCAACCTGGCGCAACCAGTCCTTTCCCATGACATCTAGGGTTTCTTCCAGGGCGGTGAACCGGAATCCGGGCAAAGTCTCCAGCAGTTTTCCGGAGTCATATTCCACTTTTAGGCGTGCCGTTCTGGCCGTTTCCCGGGTCACTACCGGGTCCTTGCCAGTAAGCAGGCTCCGGATCCGGTCCATCCTCCAGACCAATCCGGTCATCCAGCCTGAAGCCTTCAGGCGGGGAGGGTTCCTCCCCATGGCCCGGGCAAGCCGGGTGAACACTTCCCGGTAGGACCAGTTGCCCGAGCTGAGAATATATCTTTTTCCTGTTTCTCCGCGATCCATAAGCAGGATCATGGCCCGGCAAACATCTTTCACATCCACGAACCCGGTCGTCCCATCGGTATACCAGGGAAATTCATTGTATACGGTCCGGACAATCTGGGAGGAGGCATCGCGCGGAAGGGTCGGGCCCAATACCAGGGAGGGGTTGACGACCACGGAACCAAGACCCTCCCCGAAAGCCCTCCAGACCTCCATCTCCCCAAGATATTTGCTCAGTCCGTAACGGGAATTGTTCGGGTTGTCCTCCCACCGGATGGTTTCGGTCATCGCCATCCCCTGCCTGGGCCGGCCGAGGGCTGCAACACTGCTCACGTGTACCAGTCGGGAGACTCCATGGTCCAGAGCCAGGTTGACGATATTGGCCGTTCCTTCCACATTCACTTTCATAAGAGCCTCCCTGTTGCGTGGCTGGAAGGATACCAGGGCGGCACAATGAAATACCTGATTCACCCCTTGAAAGGCTTCCTGGAGAGCAGGCAGATCCAAAAGATCTCCTTTCATCCATTCCAGGGAACCGCCAAATAATTGGGGCCTTGAATTTCCACGGTACAAAGCCCGGACAGGATGGCCGCCTTCCACCAACTGCCGAAGCAGTTCTCTTCCGATGAAACCCGTGCCTCCGGTAACCAGGATCATAGGGATGGTTTGATAATATAGGAGCGCTCCGGGTCCGGAGCCCGGCCGGATGAAAAACCGGGAATGTCCCGCTCCCTCAGGTTCCGGGTCTCAGGCATCGGGATAATCATAAAACCCGGAGCCCGTTTTTTTTCCCAGCCGGCCGGACCGGACCATCTGTTCCTGTAAGGTGCTGGGCAGGAAACGACGGGCTTTACCGAAGGCTTCATAGATAGACTCACTTACGGCATAATTGATATCCTGGCCGATCAGGTCCGTCAGGGCGAAAGGACCCATCCGGAATCCGGTGGCTTCCATAAGCCGGTCGATGTCCCTGAAATCGGCAACAGCTTCCCCGGCCAGGCGGAAAGCTTCCAGGTAATAGGGTCTGGCTACCCGGTTTACGATGAATCCGGGGGTGTCCTGAACCACTACGGCAGTTTTTCCAAGCCTGGAGGCCAACCACAGAACCTGATCCAGCTCCCGGGATCCCAGGCGGTCCGTCCGGACCACTTCCACCAGGGGCATCAGGGGGGCCGGATTGAAAAAATGCATCCCCGCAAAACGCTCGGGATAGGGAAGCATCCCGGCCATTTGAGTTATGGAAAGAGAGGAGGTATTGGTCAGGTACACAGGGCCCGGGCCATATTTTTCCATCAACTGGCGAAAAAGACGGGCTTTTGCCCCGGCATCTTCCAGGATGGCTTCCAGGCAGAATTCGGCCCCCTCCCGGGGAAGAGATTGGTGCCTGGTGATCCTGGAGAGGACCAATTCCCGCTCCTGCGGGGTGATCCTTCCTTTTTCTTCTCCCCGCTTCAGGGAAACTGCGATCCGGTGCATAGCCCCGGTTAAGGCCGGTTCGGCCTGATCAAAAAGGGAAACGCTGAAACCGGATCCGGCCGCCAACCGGGCGATTCCGGTTCCCATGGTCCCTGCCCCGCAGATGATGATCCTTTTTTCGTCCATGGAAGGTCAGGATACCCCGGAGAATTGCCGGAGGAAACGGATATCGTTTTCGGTAAACAGCCTCAGGTCGCTGATCTGGTATTTGAGCATGGCAATCCTTTCAATACCCATTCCGAAGGCATACCCGGAATAGGTCTTGCTGTCGATCCCGCAGTTTTCCAGAAGCCGGGGATGCACCATCCCGCAGCCCAGGATCTCTACCCAGCCAGTATGCTTGCAGACGGGGCAACCCTTCCCCTTGCAAATCAGGCAGGTGATATCCATCTCCGCGCTGGGTTCCGTAAATGGGAAATAGGAAGGACGGAAACGGATCCCGATCTCCAGCCCAAACATGGCATGCACGAAATGGTAGAGGGTCTGTTTCAGGTCGGCAAAGGAGACCTCCCGGTCAATAAAAAGCCCCTCAACCTGGTGGAAGAAGCTGTTGGCCCGGGCGGAAACCGTTTCATTGCGGTAGACCCGGCCCGGGCAGATGATCCGGATCGGCAGCTTTCCCCTTTCCATCACCCTGACCTGAACCGAGGAGGTATGGGTACGAAGGACCCAATCCGGGTTCCGGGAAATATAGAAAGTATCCTGCATATCCCGGGCAGGATGGTCCGGAGGCATGTTGAGCGCCGTGAAATTATGCCAGTCATCCTCGATCTCAGGGCCTTCTGCAACCGTAAAACCCAACCGGTCGAAAATGCGAATTATCTGGCTGCGAATGATGGAAAGTGGATGCCTGCTGCCTACAGGAGGTGCCGTTCCGGGAAGGGTGGGATCTTCTCCTTCCAGTTTCGTTTCATGCTGGTTCAGGGCGGCTTTTGCGGCAGCATACTTTTCCTCCGCTGCTATTTTAAGACCATTGATCTGCTGGCCATACCCTTTTCTATTCCCGGCAGGAATATCCTTAAGGCTGCCGAAAAAAGATTTCAGAATCCCCCTGGTGCCCAGGAACCGGATGCGAAAGCTTTCAAGCGCTGTTTCGGTGTTCAGCTCCGCTGCTTCGATTTCCCCGAGCAAATCTTCAATTTTAGGACTTGAATCCATCCAGACAAATATAGAGAAAGGCGGTGATTAGGTAGAATCATTCAGTGCAGAAAATTGGTGGGAAGCTCTTCTTGATCAAAGCCATCTGGTTAATATAATTGAATTATCCTTGGGGAAAAATAGGTCATAATTGAATTTCCCAAATCGAAGTTGCCACCCCAAATAAATTATTTAAAACAGGGTGGATCCAGGGACTTAATTCTGGATGGATTTGAACCTGTGTTCCAATATCCCTTAATTTTGGGGCCATTCCTTCAGAACTTCCATGCGATACAGTCATATTTTCTTTGACCTGGACCATACCCTCTGGGATTTTGAAACCAACTCCAGGGAAACCCTTGTCGATCTTTACGGGGAGTTTCGCCTGGAAGAAAAAGGGATCCCGGCCTTTGAAGACTTTCATAACCGCTACAGTTA
>JANWKA010000017.1 GCA_025451655.1 Chitinophagaceae bacterium
AAATCCAGACGGCCGGTATAGGCAAAATAGATCACCACCGCGGCGATCCCGTCCAGGGTTCCCGCAAGAACCCCTGCAATTCCAATGGCTTTCCAGATGGATCCCGGGTTCCTGAAAAGAGGATTGTCCATGGAGGGAAATTCCTGGATCAATTTACATAATCAATTTACATATTTATAGGGTATGTCCCTTCCCTATTCAAAACAAATCAGGCCCCTCGTGGGGCCTGATCGCAAAGATTAATCAGGGCTGCTATTTTTTTTACCCGGGACTGGACAATCCCACGGTCATTGATTTACCCTTGAGGGCAGGTTTTCACAGGAATGGCAGCAGCGGGATTAATCCATTAATGGTTCCGGATCTGTTTGCTGATCCGGTTCTCCTGTTGGTTCAGGGTCTTTTTTTCCTGCCGGGTAATATGGCCGTGATCCTGGGATGCCATCATCCTTTCCTCCCTGCGAACCTGGTGGTCTTCCCTGTCGATTCGTTTCGCCTCATTGCGGCTCATCCTGCCGTCCTCCACTTTATCGTCGACCCTCCGGTCCTGCCGGTTCAGCCGGTGGTTGACTTCCGTGCGCCTGGGATGCCTGGGGATCCGCGCCGGCTGGGCAAAGGAAACGGTGCTGATTCCCATTAAGGCTGCCGCCAAAACAGCTGTTAACATTTTCTTTTTCATAGTTTTAAGTTTTATTCTTTTCTGTTTTACGATTTGGTTGCAAATAAGACCGGCGCAGGAAATAAAGGTTTAATGGCCGGCTTCCCCGGCCCGGAGACTGGCATCTGGAAGAACCATTAGGGAGAACCGACTTCAGACTGCCAATCTCCTTCTATTCAAGGTCCTGGAGGATCCTGGAGGAGGAAGGATAATAGTTGTTGATCCGGTCCGAAAGGACCTTGACCCAACCCAGGGAGATGCCGTTATATTTTATCAGGGTCCATCCCCTGGCAGGGCAATCCAGTGAAATGGTCTGCTTTCCCAGATATTTCCGGGCCATGGGGAGGTTCAGTTCCACTGAGGGAATTCCTTCGTTGACCAGCAGGCTGAGGGCAAATGCATGGTCCGGTATAAATGCATCCCTTACCGGGGTTCCCAGTTTAATCCCGTAATGTACCGGGTGGAGCTTATTCAACAAAAGGGAAAAAGAGGCTTTCAGGGTTTGCGGGACCGCATGCAAGGATTTCCCCCCGGGATGGATCCAAAGGGAAGTTCCTGGTTTGATCCAGTCATTAACCAGTCCTGCAACCTTTTGGGATGGGCGCAACAGCTCCCTGCCGGAGATTCCGGATGGGTCCTGCGGAGTGGTCTTCCGCATGCAGGTCAGGAAAAAACCCTCTCCCCTCACCAGCTGGGGATAACATCGAAGGCCTTTTACCTCCTGGTATTTTCCCATATCGGTGACCATTCCCCACCCGGGAGGAACCTGCAAACCCAGCGGCTCCATCCTGAATGTTTCAGCCATCCACCCGGCCACCTCCTCATTCTCCGAGGGAGAATAGGAACAGGTAGCATATATCAGAAGCCCACCCTGTTTCAGCGTTGGGTAGATATCCGAAAGGATCCTCTTTTGTCTGGCGGCACAAAAGTTCACGATTTGTTCCGACCAATGTTGCCATGCACCAGGGTCCTTGCGAAAAAGGCCGGAGCCCGAACAGGGAGCATCCACCAGGACCACATCAAAAAAACCTTCCAGCCCCTGGAACCTGGAAGGGTCCCTGGAAGCAAGCAAGGTATTGATGGCTCCCCAGCGGACCAGGTTTTCAGCAAGGCCCGGGACCCGCGACCGGATGATTTCATTGGATACCAGGATGGATTCAGGAGCAAGAAGGCCCTGTATCAGGGTGGATTTGCCACCCGGTGCCGCGCAAAGGTCCAGGACTTTCAGGGGGCGGGAAAGATCGAGGACCTGCCTCAGCACATGGCTGACGACCATGGAGGAGGGTTCCTGCGCATAATAAACCCCGCCATGGAAAAGGGGATCCAGGGTGAATGGGGGACGCCTGGACAGAAAATACCCGCCCGGACACCAGGGCACCGGATCCGATCCACGAAGGGCGATTGCCATCGCCGATTCCGGATACCGGAACGGATCGGAAACCCTTCCCGACTTTGCCGGATTAAAACGGATTGCTGCGGGCGCCATGCCCTCCTCATGGGCATGCAGGAATTCCTCCTCCCGGAATTGGGGAAGCCCCCTGAGGGAATGGACCAGGCTAAGGGGGATCTTGTTCACGTTCAGGATCGTTCATTCGGGTTGGAACCTTCCCCGGTCCGGATCCATCCTGTCGGGATGATTCCAAAAACCCGGAATCACATATTCTTGATCTCAGAGGTGAGCTGCTGCAATACCGATTTGGCATCGCCGAAAAGCATGGAAGTCTTGGGTTCGAAGAAAAGATCATTCTCGATCCCCGCATAACCGGGTTTCATGCTCCTTTTGTTCACAATGACGGTCCTGGCCTGTTCCACTTCCAGGATCGGCATACCAAAGATCGGGCTGGAAGGGTCCTTTCTGGCTGCAGGGTTAACCACATCGTTTGCACCCAGAACCAGGACACAATCGGCCGTTGGGAATTCGGAGTTGGCTTCATCCATTTCCTCCAGCTTGTCATAAGACACATCAGCTTCCGCGAGCAGCACATTCATATGGCCTGGCATCCGCCCGGCCACGGGATGGATCGCATATTTCACCTGTACCCCCCTTTCCTCCAGCAATTTTTCCAGCTCATGGCAGGCATGCTGGGCCTGGGCCACCGCAAGCCCATAGCCCGGAACGATCATCACCTTATGAGCATAAGCAAGCACCACCGCCGCATCATTAACCGAAATTTCCTTGTAGGAACCCTGTGTTCCTCCGCTGGTTTTCGCTGCGGCAGCGCCTCCCCCGAAGGAACCGAGCAGCACATTGCCCAGGGACCGGTTCATGGCCTTGCACATGAGGACGGTGAGGATCCCTCCGGCGGATCCGACCAGGATCCCCCCGGTAAGCATCACGGCATTATTATACAGGAATCCCCCGCAGGCTGCGGCGATCCCTGTGCAGGAATTCAGCAGGGAGATCACCACCGGCATGTCCGCTCCCCCGATGGGAAGAACAAACAGGATTCCATAAGACAGGGCAAGTACAAAAACCGCGCAAAACACATAAGGGCTTATGGCCGGAATGTACTGGCTCAGGCCTTCCAGGCTGATCCCGGAGAGGTGGGGCGTAATCCAGATGAAATAAATGCCCAGGATCAGCAAGGCAGCCATGATGCTCATATTGACCAGCTGCTGCGCAGGGAAAGCGAAATCCTTCACTTTTCCGTTCAGTTTGCCGAAGGCCACCATGCTTCCTGAAAAGGAAATGCTGCCGATGATCATTTCCAGAATGATGATCACCATTTCGCCCTTCGGGATATGAAACCCCAGCACGAATCCCCCCTGGACCGTCGTGGTGTTAAAATGCAGCAGGTGATAAAACTCGCTGATGGCGATCAGGGCCGCGCAAAGGCCCCCCATTCCGTTGAACATGCTGACCATCTCTGGCATGGCTGTCATCTTCACCCTCCGGGCGGCCACCACCCCGATCACCCCGCCTACCAGAAGACCGCTGAATATCCATCCGTAATTGTGCAAATGGCCTCCTTCCGACTGCCGGTAAAGGAATATGGTGCCCAGGATGGCAATCCCCATTCCTGCAGCAGCCACCAGGTTTCCCCGGCGGGCGGTTTCAGGATGGGAAAGCATTTTCAGACCAATGATGAACGTCACCGAACCGATCAGGTAGGCCAGTATGAGTATGGTTTGATCCATGGGAAAGCCCCGGCTAATCGTTAAAAAGGGTCAAATATTATTTTCTGGGTTTGCGGGAGAACATTTCCAGCATCCGGTCCGTGACAACAAATCCCCCCACCACGTTCAGGGTCCCGACGATCACAGCCAGCATTCCAATGGAAAGGGCGAGCACATTATGGGGATCCGCCTGGCCCATCACAATGATGGCCCCGATAATCACCACTCCATGAATGGCATTGGCCCCGCTCATGAGGGGAGTGTGCAGGACCGAAGGCACCCTGGAAATCACCTCGATGCCCAGGAAGATGGAAAGGACAACTACATAAACCAGCTCAATATGCAGCTGTAGAAATCCGGATAGCACGTTCATCGATCGTTTATGATTTAAAGGTTAAAGAACTTTTTTACCCGCTCATTGGTGATCTGACCGCCATGGCAGATACAGGTCCCGTCCACCAGGTTATCTGAAAAATCCATTTTCAGATTACCCGCGGGGTCGAGGATCAGCTTCAGAAAATTCAGGATATTCTTCCCATAAAGCTTGCTGGCATCGGAAGGGACCAGGGAAGCCAGATCGGAATTTCCGATTACGGTCACGCCATTGTATTGAATGGTTTCTCCCTTTCGGGTGACTTCTGTGTTGCCTCCGGTAGATGCAGCCAGATCGATGATTACGGAACCCAGCTTCATTTGGTCCAGCATTTCCCGGGTAACCAGGACCGGGGCATTTTTTCCCGGAATCTGGGCCGTGGAGATCACGATATCGGATTTGGCGATGCTTTCGGCGATCCGGGCCTTTTGTCTTTCCTGAAAGGCCTGGTCCTGCTCCACGGCATATCCTCCAGCCCTGGAAGCGTCAGCCGCACCTTCCACTTCCACAAACTTTCCCCCGAGGCTCATCACCTCTTCCTTCACGGCGGGCCGGGTGTCAAAAACTTCTACCACGGCTCCGAGCCTTCTGGCGGTGGCGATCGCCTGGAGTCCGGCCACTCCGGCCCCGAGGATGAGCACTTTGGCAGGCGGGATGCTTCCTGCCGCCGTCATGAGCATGGGAAAGTACCGGGAATAACGGCTTGCCGCTTCCAGAATGGCCCGGTAGCCGGCAATATTGGCCTGGGAGCTGAGCACATCCATGCTCTGGGCCCGGGTATTGCGCGGGATATTATCCATGCTGAACACTATGAGGTTCGCCCCGGCGAGCTGCTGCATCAGATCCATCTGGTACAGGGGCTGGAAGACTCCGATCAGGACGGTTTCCGGCCTGATCTGGGAGATTTCGCTTCTTTGGGGTGGCTGGATCCGGAGGAGGATCCCGGCATTGGAATAAAGCCCTTCGGCGGTGTGAATGGTGGCCCCTGCCTGCTGGTAACTTGAATCATCGGCAAATGCCCGGATTCCGGCATTGCTTTCCACCCAGACTTCCCCGTGGAGGGCGATGAGTTGTTTGACTGTTTCAGGGATCAGGGAGACCCTGTTCTCGCCTTCAGGTTCCCTGAGCACTCCAATGATCATCAATCGGTATTAAACGGGAAAATTACTACAGAAATAGCAGAAAAAAAACTTGAATGAGCCCGGCTGGATACAGGTTTTATCCCTTATTTCCCAGGGATTTCCGGCGCTCCCAAAAGGGTCCGGAGAATTTCGGGGATGGCATTGACCCAGGAGGGATGGGTGTTCATGCAGGGAATGAGTTGGAAACTGTTGCCCCCCGCTGCCATAAAAGTATGTTTGCCTTCCTCCGCGATCTCCTCGAGGGTTTCCAGGCAATCCGAAACGAATGCCGGACAGACCACCAGCAATCGTTTCACCCCTTCAGCCGGAAGTTCTGCCAGCCTCCGGACCGTGGAGGGTTCCAGCCAGGGATCCCGGCCCAGCCGGGACTGGAAAGAAAGTCCGGTTTTCCCTTTGGGAATCCCGAGTTGCCCGGTGACCAGCCTGGTGGTGGTGATTACCTGGTGGCGGTAACACCGGGCATGTGCCGGGGAATCCACCTGGCAGCAATCCGGGGAGGCCAGGCAATGGGCATGGGTGGGGTCGGTCTTCCTCAAATGCCTTTCGGGCAGTCCGTGGTAGCTGAACAAAAGCTGGTCGAAATCCTGGTCCAGGAATGGACGGATGCTTTCCGAGAGGGCTGTGATATAGGCTGGATGATCAAAGAAGGGAGCCACGGTGCGGATGCTGAACCGGTATTTCCTGCGCCTCCAGACCTCCCGGGCAAGGGCTACCGCCGTTTCATAGGACGACATGGCGTAATGGGGATAGAGGGGAAACAGAATGACCTCTTCCAGGGAAGGGGCCTCCGCCAAAAGGGATTCAAATCCGCCTTCGGTTGAAGGATGTCCATAGCGCATGGCGATGGCTATCGGAACCGGCAAAACCCGTCCCAGGGCTTCCCTGAGCTTCCTGGTCAGGACGATCAGGGGGGATCCCTCTTCCCACCAGATGGTCTGGTACGCTGCAGCGGATTTGGAGGCCCGGAAAGGGATGATGAGGGCGTCCACCAGGAACCTGCGTTTCAGGTAGGGATAGTCCATCACCCTTTTGTCCATCAGGAACTGGTGGAGGTATTTTCTTAAATCGCGGCGGCTGGTGGAATCCGGGGAACCCAGGTTCATCAGCAAAATTCCCTGGTTTGCTAGGAAGTCGGTCATGAGCTGAATGCCGCAAAAATAGCGGATTTTGAAAGAACCTGAAAACCCGCCAAATGCAGGCCCGTCGCGACTGGAAACGAAATCAGAAATGACAGACTAATGACAGGTGTCCCCTATAAAATGAGACTGGTCAAACCTAATTTTGAGTCTCCCTGTTTCGGGGGCTGGCGATCGCGGAAGGCTACGGCAAGGGCTTTCTGCTTTCATTCACCTGGCCCGGGAAAAGGGGGGACACGAATTTAAACAGGTCTTTTCATGCCAGGAATCCTAACCAAAGATATTTCCCATTTTTTTGTAGCGGGCATTAACTATCGAAAATCTGATTCCGGAACCCGTGGGCTTTTCGCGGTCAACCAGGAGCAGTATGCCGCCATCCTGGAGCTGGCCCGGTCCAGGGGATTGGATGAATTGTTATTGCTATCCACCTGCAACCGCACCGAAATTTATGGTTTCGCCCAGAATCCCGCACAGCTGATCGATCTGGTATGCAGTCAGACCAACGGCGAAGCCTCCCTCTTCCGGGAGAAGGCCTATGTCCTTGCAGGGGAAAAAGCGATCAATCACCTCTATTCTGTTAGCGCCGGGCTGGATTCCCAGATCCTGGGGGACTATGAAGTCGTAAGCCAGGTCCGGCAGGCCGCAAGATTTGCCAGAGACCGGGGATTTCTGGGGAGTTTCACCGAAAGGGTGATCAGCAGCGTGTTGCAGGTGTCCAAGGTGATCAAGAACCAGACCAGCCTCAGCGCGGGTACCGTTTCCGTGGCCTTCGCCGCAGTCCAGCTCCTGGAACAGGTTCCCGAGATTCAATCCAGGAATATCCTGCTGGTGGGAACCGGGAAGACGGGAAGAAATGCCTGTAAGAATATGATGGACCGGCTCGGAATCAGGCGGATCACCCTGGTCAACCGCACCGATGAAAAGGCCCGGGAGTTTGCCAGCCAATTCCAGCTGGGTATAGCCCCTTTCAGCGATCTTGAAAACCAGGTCCGGGAAGCCGATATCATCCTGGTGGCTACCAATTCCCAGACCCCTACCATAAAGCTCGGTTGGCTGCGTCAGGGCGGCTCCAAGATCATCCTGGATCTCTCCATTCCCCATAACGTGGAGGAGGGCGCCCGCTCCCTTCCCCATATCAAACTCATCGATCTGGATGAATTGTCCAGGATTCAGGATGAAACCCTTTCCATGAGGCAGGCAGAGGTGCCAAAAGCCACTGCTCTGATTGAAGAGAATATGCGCGAATTCCTGTACTGGTACCAGATGCGCAAACATGCCGTGGTGCTCCAGGCAGTCAAACAAAAGCTCCAGGAGATCCATGCAAGCGAAATATCCTTACCCAAAGCTGAAAACATTTCCCGGATGGAGGATTTCCATGAAATATCCTCCAGGATCATACAGAAAACCATCAACCTGCTGGCCAGCAAGGTCCGAAAGGAACATCCCCGCAGCGAACAATACCTGGAACTGATCGGTGAACTTTTCGAAACCAGCCCCAAAACCTGAACATGTCCCGCGTCCTGCGCATCGGAACCAGGGACAGCGAACTGGCTTTATGGCAGGCCCTGCAGGTGAAAGACCGCCTTGAAACCCTGGGCGCGCCAGCGGAACTGGTCCATGTAAAATCTGCCGGGGACCAGGACCTCCATACCCCGCTCTACCAGATCGGAACCGTCGGCATTTTCACCCGGGCCCTGGACAGCGCCCTGCTGGAGGGCACCATTGACGTTGCGGTTCACAGCCTGAAGGATGTGCCCACGGAGCCTGCTGAAGGCATCGCCCAGGTAGCCGTCTTAAGCCGGGGACCGGCTTATGATGTCCTGGTCGCCAGGAAGGACATGGAATTCCTTGAAAATCCGGATCATCCCGCCCGGATTGCCACCGGGAGCCTGCGAAGGAAGGCCCAGTGGCTCAACCGGTATCCCCACCATGAGGTTTTTCCCATCCGGGGAAATGTGGGCAGCCGTCTGAGCAAGCTGATGGAAAGCAACTGGGACGGAGCGATTTTCGCCCAGGCAGGGTTGGAACGGATCGGAGCCCATCCGGACCTGACCCTCACCCTGAACTGGATGCTCCCGGCTCCCGCCCAGGGCGCCATCGTGGTGATGGCGCGTAGCGGGGATACCGAATGTTTTGAGTGGTGCAGGCAGTTCAATGATCAGGCCACCACCCTTTGCGTGAGGCAGGAAAGGGATTTTCTGAAAGGCCTGGAGGGGGGATGTGCCGCCCCCATCGGAGCCTGGGCCTGGATCGATGGAGAACAACTCCGCCTCAGGGGAAACATCCTGTCCCCCGACGGAAAGCAGAAACTGGAAGCCGAAACTGCAGCCACGATCGGGGATTCCTTCGACCTGGGAAGGGATGCAGCGGCAGGTTTGATGGTCCGGGGTGCCGGAATGATCCTATCTACCATTCGAAATGGAAAAAGTTAAATACCACATTCTATCCACCAAGGAAATGCCAGCGGACCTGGTCCGCCAGGCAAGCATCCATGGATTGGAGATTGACTCCCGGCCCCTGATCTCCATTCTGGAAAAAGACCCTGCAGAAATTTCGGAGAGGATACAAAAGGTGGATGCGGGATGGGCGGTGTTCACCAGCGCCAATGCGGTCCGTGCCGTCCACCGGGCCTGGAATCAGGATCTCCCGCTTCCCTGGAAAATTGGCTGCCTGGAAGGAAGCACCCTGGAACAACTGAACTCCCTTTTTCCCGGAGTCCGGGTTTGCGCCCGCGGGACCCACAGCAGGGAACTGGCGGGGGCCATCCTGCTCCAGAACCCTACCGGACCTTTCCTGTTTTTCTGCGGGAACCGGAGAAGGCCCGAGCTTCCGGCTTTGCTCCGGGAGGCAGGGATCCCTCTGCAGGAATTGATCGTATATGAAACCAAAGTGAACCAGGTGGCCTTGGGCAATACCTACGATGCCATCCTGTTTTTCAGCCCCAGCGGGGTGGAAAGTTTTCTATCCGCAAATCCGGTCCCGCCAGAAACCATTTGCTTCGCCATCGGAAGGACCACGGCCGAAACCCTCAAATCCCTGATCCCCAATCAAGTGGTCACCGGAGCCTTCCCCAGCCCGAAAAGGCTGGTAGCAGCCCTGATCCACCATTACGATCCAGCCCCGACCCCATGAATACTTTAAAGAACGATTTGCTGCTCAGGGCCTTGCGCGGGGAACCGGTTTCACGGCCACCGGTTTGGATGATGCGCCAGGCTGGGCGTTACCTGCCCCAATTCCGCAAACTCCGGGACCAGTATTCGTTTTTCACCCGTTGTGAAACCCCGGAGCTGGCGGCTCGCATCACCCTGATGCCCGTGGAACAAATCGGGGTGGACGCAGCCATCCTGTTTTCCGACATCCTGGTCGTGCCCCGGGCCATGGGACTGGAAGTGCAGCTGGTGGATGGCCATGGCCCCGTTCTCCCCGATCCCATGAGGTCAGGCTCGGACCTGGCCCGGATCCAGGTGCCGGATGTTACGGACAGACTTCAATTTGTCTTTGATGCGATCCGGCTTACCTGCTCCGAGCTCGGAGGCAGGGTCCCCCTGATCGGGTTTGCGGGATCTCCCTGGACCCTGCTTTGCTATATGGTGGAAGGAAGGGGTTCCAAGACCTTCGACCAGGCAAAAAGTTTTTGTTACCGGAACCCGGAGGCCGCTGCAGCGCTGCTGGAAATGATCACCAGGACTACCATTGCTTATCTCAGGGGCCAGGCCGAGGCCGGGGCGGATTGCCTCCAGGTATTTGATTCCTGGGGCGGCCTTCTGGGACCGGAGGATTTCAAAACATTTTCCCTGCCTTACCTGAAGGCCATCGTTGAAGCCTTACAGGGGATTTGTCCGGTCATCCTGTTTGCCAAAGGCTCCTGGTATGCCCTGGAAGCACTGGCCGCTTCGGGGACCCGGGGCATCGGCCTGGACTGGTGTATTGATCCAGGGAAGGCCCGCCAATGGGCCGGGAAAGAGGTTTGCCTCCAGGGCAACCTGGATCCCGCCCGCCTTCTGGCTCCCCAAAAGGAAATCGTCCGGCTGACCCGGGAAATGGTTCATGCATTCGGCAAAGACCGCTATATCGCCAACCTGGGACATGGCATTCTGCCGGAGACCCCGGTATCCCATGCCCGGGCTTTCGTGGATACCGTAAAGGAAATGAACTGGTAGTCCGGACCTGGTCCGGCCTGCCCAAGGCGAAACTCATGGCAATCAGGGAAGCATTCTGCGAATGGATCCATCAGCTTCAGGCCACCATCTGCTCCGCCCTGGAAGAGCAGGACGGCAAAGCGGGGTTCCGGGAGGACCGCTGGGAGCGGAAGGAAGGAGGGGGCGGGCTCACCAGGATCCTTTCCGGTGGAACCGTTTTTGAAAAAGCAGGGGTGAACATTTCCGAGGTGCATGGCCTCCTTCCGGAAACCCTCGCCCAGACCCTGGAGGCGAAGGACAAGCGGTTTTTTGCCTGCGGAATTTCCCTCGTTATCCATCCCCTGAGCCCCCTGGTGCCAACCGTTCACGCCAACTACCGGTATTTCGAGCTCTATGATCCAACCGGCGCGGTGAGTGATTTCTGGTTCGGGGGAGGCAGTGATCTGACGCCCTGCTACCTATTCGAAGCAGATGGAGTCCATTTCCACAAGACCCTTAAATCCGTATGTGACCGGTTTTCGGACACCTGGTACCCCCGGTTTAAAAAACAATGCGAGGAATATTTTGTAAACCGCCACAGGGGCAACGAAATGAGGGGGATTGGCGGGATCTTTTATGATTACCTGAGGCCGGAACCCGGGATATCCCCAAAAGCCCTCCTGGAATTTTCCATGGCGGCCGGCGGGGCCTTCCTTGAAAGTTACCTTCCCATCGTTGAAAAAAGAAAGGGCCTCCCCTATGGGGATCAGCAAATATTCTGGCAGGAAATCCGCCGTGGCCGTTATGTCGAGTTCAACCTGATCCATGACCGGGGGACCCTTTTCGGCCTGAAGACCGGGGGCCGGACCGAAAGCATCCTGATGAGTCTTCCGCCCCGGGCTCGCTGGGAATATCATGATGCTCCTGTCCCGGGTTCCGAAGAAGCCCGGATGCTGCAATACCTGAAACCAAGGGATTGGGTATCTTCTTCCCAGCCCATCCCCAAAACCATCTGAATCATTCAACCATGAACCTCGCCAAAAGAAACAGGATCCTCAGAGCCAGCCCGGCAATCCGGGCCATGGTAGCGGAAAACGCCCTGCAGCCCTCGGATTTGATCGCCCCGCTGTTTGTTGTTGAAGGAAAGGGGATCCGGGAAGAAATCGCCTCCATGCCCGGGTATTTCAGGAATAGCGTCGACCTCATTTTAAAAGAAGTCCGGGAATTACATGGCCTGGGCATTCCCGCCGTGTTGCTTTTCGTAAAAGTTCCGGAAAAACTGAAGGACAACCGGGGGAAGGAAGCCGTGAACCCCGGGGGACTCATGCAAAGAACCGTAAGGGCCATCAAGGAAGCCTTACCCGAAATGGTGGTCATGACGGATGTCGCCCTGGATCCCTATTCCCTCCATGGCCATGACGGGATCGTGGAGGATCAGCAAATCCTGAACGACGAGACGGTGGAGGTCCTGGTTGAAATGAGCCTGACCCATGCCATTGCCGGTGCCGATTTTGTGGCCCCCAGCGACATGATGGACGGAAGGATTGGCGCCATCCGGGCCGCGCTGGAACAACACCACCATCACGGGACCGGAATCATGAGTTATGCGGCCAAATATGCTTCCTGCTTTTACGGGCCGTTCCGGGATGCGCTGGATTCTGCTCCGGGCTTCGGGGACAAAAAGACCTACCAGATGGATTATTCCAATTCCCGGGAAGCGCTCCTTGAAGTAAGCCAGGACATCGATGAGGGAGCCGACATCATCATGATCAAACCAGCCCTGCCCTACCTGGATGTGATCAGCAAGGTCCGCCAAAAGTTCCAGGTGCCCATCAGCGCCTATCAGGTTTCCGGGGAATATTCCATGATCAAGGCAGCAGGCCAAAAGGGCTGGATGGATGAATCCAGGGCCATTCTGGAATCCCTGACCTGCATCAAGCGGGCAGGTGCGGACCTGATCGCCACCTATTTTGCCAAAGCGGCGGCCCACCTGATCCGGGATGGAAAATCCTAAAGAGAATCCCTGATGTACGAAAAAAGCAGCGCACTTTTCCGTCAGGCCCTCCAGTATATTCCGGGTGGCGTGAATTCACCGGTCCGGGCATTTGGCAGGGTGGGCGGAACCCCCCTGTTCATCCGTTCCGCCCAGGGAGCCCGGCTCCTGGATGAGGATGGAAATTCCTATATCGATTTCGTGAACTCCTGGGGTCCCATGATCCTGGGACATGCCTTCCCCCCGGTGGTGGAAGCCATCCGCAAACAGGCCCTGCTTTCCTCGTCCTACGGGGCCCCAACCGGACTGGAGATCCGGATGGCGCGCCAGATCCTGAAAATGGTTCCCCACATGCAACAGGTCCGCATGGTGAACTCCGGTACGGAGGCTTGCATGAGCGCCATTCGCCTGGCCCGGGGATATACCGGTCGCAGCATGATCGTCAAATTCGAAGGATGCTATCACGGTCATGCCGACGCCTTGCTGGTCCAGGGGGGCAGCGGAATGGCTACCCTGGACATTCAAACGGTTCCCGGGGTGACCCTGGGGGTTGCCCGGGATACCCTGACCGCTCCCTATAACGATCTGGATGCCGTAGAAAAGCTGGTTTCCGCCCACCCCGGCCAGATCGCCGCCCTGATCGTGGAGCCCGTTGCGGGCAATATGGGTTGTGTCCTCCCCAAGCCGGGTTTCCTGGAAGGGCTGCGGGCCATTTGCGACCGGGAGGGAATCCTGCTGATCCTGGATGAGGTGATGACCGGATTCCGGCTGGCCCGGGGAGGGGCCCAGGAGCTTTTTGGTATCCGGGCTGATCTGGTGACTTTCGGAAAGATCATCGGGGCCGGCCTTCCGGTGGGGGCCTTCGCCGGGCCCCGGGAGATCATGCAGCATCTGGCCCCGGAGGGCAAGGTATATCAGGCCGGGACCTTATCGGGTAACCCGATCGCCATGGCAGCTGGAATCGCCCTGCTGGAGGCCCTGGATCAAAACCCTGCAGTTTATCATGAACTTGAACAGAAGGGGAGTTGGCTGGCAACGGGCCTGAAGGCGTCATTCCGGGACCAGGGCCTGGCTGTGCAGGTCAACCAGATCGGCTCGATGCTGAGCGTTTTTTTCAATCCCCGGCCCGTAGGGGATTTCCGGTCCGCCAGCGATTCAGACCCCGGGCTTTTCAGAAGTTTTTTCCACGGGATGCTGAAAAAAGGAGTCTACCTTCCCCCCTCCCCTTTTGAAAGCTGGTTTATCTGCTCCGCTCTTACCCGGGAAGATCTGGAAAAAACACTTGCTGCCGCTAAACAGATTGCCTATTAATATCCTTCCTTCCGGCCTATTCCTCTTTCCAAACCAGCCACCCGTCGCGATCGATCTCTCCAAAATTCCCTTCGGCATTATTGCCTGGAAACCTATAAATTGTTCCCGAATGCTCCCTGACCAGGTTAAACCAGGTGCCTGTGGATCCCGGTTCCCGGCCTTGTTTATCCTTTATTTTCCAGTATGAAAAGAAACCTTCTTTTTATTTTGTTATCGCTCGCGCCGGCGGCCGGGGCTCAGGGACAATCCATTGCCTGGACCAGGTTTCACGCGCTGGGAAAGGGAATGAATCTTTCCTGGCTCGAAAATTATGGAAAAGGTACCCCTTCAAAGGACTATCGGGATTACCTGGACCTGGGTTCCATAGGAGATAAAAAGCAGGGAATTGCCCTGATGCATAAATTGGGATTCAAAACGATCCGGCTTCCGGTATCCTTCGATCACTGGACCAGCCGCCAGCCGCCCTACCCGATCATTTCGGTTCAGAATTTCGCGGCAATTGATTCCATCCTGAAATGGGCACACCGGTTCCACATGCATGTGATCATCGACGACCACCATGGTCATCTGGATGGACCCAACGATGCCTATCAGGAATTGCCCAGGCTGATCGCGATCTGGCAGCAGGTAGCTACCCGGTACCGGAACACCGATCCCTCGGAGGTCTTTTTCGAACTTTACAATGAGCCCCACAATATGGCGGATTCCACCTGGAAACACTGCGCCCTTGAACTCATCCGGGCAGTTCGAAGCATTGTTCCCCATCATACCCTTATTGTAGGCGGGGAGGATTGGAATAACCTCGACGGGTTGCTGAAGATGGGAGTGCTACCGGACCCCAACATCATTTACACCTTTCATTTTTATGAGCCCTTCCTTTTCACCCACCAGGGTGCCCAATGGGCCGGGAAAAATGAAACTTCCAATACCGGGATCCCCTTTCCCTACGATCCGACGGCCATGCCCCCCTTAAATCCCCTGAGCAAGGGGACCTGGGGAGAAACCAACTATGAGTCCTACCCCCTCAAAAGCTCCGTAAGCTGGCTATCGGCCCAGATCCAGCAAGCCGTTGATTTTTCCAATCAGCACGGAGTTCCTGTTTTTTGCGGGGAATGGGGGAGTTATGACCATTACGCGGATTCTTCCAGCAGGTTCCGCTACACGGCAACCATCCTCAATATCCTCAACCGGGCCGGGCTTCCTTTTTGTTACTGGGAGTGGGACGGCAGTTTCAGCATTTTCAACGGGACCCCTTCCCTGGATCATCTCCCGGAGGGAATGCGCAAGGCATTCAGGTTTTAGAAGAGCACAAACAGGTTGCAAACTCCGGGGAAAGCTGGTTCAATCCCGGAACAGGTTGAATTTAAACCGCCGGAGAATCCCGTTATTCAGTCCGAAGGCTTTTCACCGGATTTGCCAGGGCGGCCTGAATTGCCCGGTAGGCCATTGTCGCCCAGGCTATGGCGGCGCAACCCGCCAGGGTTAAGATGAAAACCCCAGGGCCAGGGTGGATCCGGTAAGCGAAATGGTCCAGCCATTCATGCATAAAATAGGCGGCAACAGGAGCTGCGATCAAAAAGGACAGGCCAATCAACAGGGTGAATTCCCTGGAAAATAAATAGACGATCTGCCCCGCGGTGGCCCCCAGCACTTTTCTGATGCCAACTTCCCGGGTCCGTTTTACCGCCATGAATGAAATCAGACCGTAAAGCCCGAGGCAGGAAATAAAAATGGCAATCAGGGCGAAAATGCGGAACAGCTTTGATAATTCTTCTTCATTCCTGTAAAATCCGGCAATCTTGTCATCGAGAAACTGGTAGCTGTAAATTTCTTCCGGAAAAGTATTACTCCAGATGCGGCGCAGAGACCTCAGGGTTTGCCCCAATCGAAACGGGGAAACCTTCACCGACATATTCTGATACACGCTCTTCCATGAGGCCATCATCGTGGGTTTCACTTCGTCAGTAAGGGATTGGCCGTGAAAGTCCCGGATCACCCCAACAATGGGAGCTGTGATCTGCCCTCCCCATAAATCAATATTTTTTCCGAGGATATCCCTGGGATCATGGATTCCGAGGCTGCGAACCAGTTGCTCATTGACCACAAAACCTTTCACCGTGTCAGATGCATCGTAGGGATGTCCGGCAACGAACTGCAGGTGGAACATCCGGAATGAAGCTGCATCCGCCCATTTAAGCTCTACCGGAAAATGGGTGATCCGGGTCGAATGGTCAAACCGGATCGGAGAATTCCAGTTAAAATTGTCTGAAATGGAAAAGGTGCTGAAACTGACTTCCCTGACTCCCG
>JANWKA010000018.1 GCA_025451655.1 Chitinophagaceae bacterium
GGATATTTTTCCGGTAGGCCCTGGCAAATATAACCAGGATCGCGATCACTCCTCCCAGCACGTGCAGCATATGCATTCCCGTGATCACGAACAGCAGCCCCGCCGAAACATTCCAGTCCAGCCGGATCCCCCTGCTATACAGGGAAATAAAGCCGAGGGTCTGGGAGGCCAGGAAAATCACCCCGAGGGCAGCCGTGAGGGTGATCATCACCTTGTATCTTCCCATATGCCGCTCCCTGAAATCCCGGAGGCTGCGATGCATTGTAAAGCTGCTGACCAGGATCACCGCGGTGGAAAACCAGAATATCTTCGGCAACTGGAAAGTTGCCCAGTTGGCGTTCCCCCGCATCACGATATAGGCGCTTGTAAAACCGGCAAAGAACATCACGATGCTCCCCATCCCGATCCACATGTTGAACTTATAGGGGTGGATCCTCGCACGCTGCTCACTCACCGGATGGTCCGTCGTCGCCATGGCTAAATCAATTTGACCTTGTCCGCAAGCATCGCAAGCTGAAGCACGGTCAGGTAGATATAAGAGCCGAACATCACCTGCCGGGCAGCCTTCGCATCACAGAACCGGTATAACCGGATCGCCCGGTACAGGAAGAACAGGCCGGCGAGCACCGAGATCCCGGCATAATACCTGCCGGAAAGCCCCAGGAAGAAAGGGCCCAGCCCGACCGGAATCAGGATCAGGGCATAACCGATAACCTGGATGGCCGTGTACCGGGTCGGTCCTTCCCGGGAAGGCAGTAGCCTGAACCCGGCCTTTTCATAATCCTTATGGGCGATCCAGGCAATGGCCCAGAAATGGGGAAACTGCCAGAAGAACTGGATGGCGAAAAGGGCCCATCCCCCCAGGCTCAGGGTTCCGCTTCCGGCCGCCCACCCGATCAGGGGAGGCAGCGCTCCAGGAAAGGCTCCCACCAGGACCGCGAAGGAATTCCATTTCTTCCACGGGGTGTAAACGAATCCGTAGAGCAGGACGGAAATCAGGCTGAGGCCTGCGCTGAGCCAGTTGAAGCACCATCCCATGATGGCCAGCCCGGCCAGCGCCATGACCGTGGCGGCAATCGCCGCCTCGGCAGGCTGCATCCTTCCGTCAGGAAGGGGTCTTTTAGCCGTCCGTTGCATCAGGCCGTCCGTCCGGCGTTCCATGATCTGGTTCACCGCATTGGCAGCCCCTGTGACAAGCAGGCCACCGATAAATAAATAAAGAACTTTATACCATTCCACCGTCAGGCCGGGCACCATCCAGTACCCGACCACGCTGGAAAAAACCACCATGAAGCTCAGGGTGAACTTCGATAGCTGAAAATAATCCTTCACCTTGCTCATCAGGGCAAAAGAAAAACTCCATTTTACGGGTTGCTCGCTGATCATCTCCTGGCCCCATTTACATTAAATTTTTATAACTGTCTTTCATGAATGGTCTCCGGATGGGCCACATGGGCCAGCTCTTCCTGCTCCTCGGGGGAAAGGGGCACGGTCTGGGGAGTGTAATCGACCCCGTTCTTGCTGTAATCATAAGGCCAGCGATAGACTTCGGGGATCTCCCCGGGCCAGTTTCCATGGCCTACCTTGATGGGGGTGGTCCATTCCAGGGTATTGGATTTCCACGGATTCTGGTCGGTCACCTTCCTGCCCCGGAAAATACTGTAGAAAAAGTTGAACACGAACATGAGCTGGGTGAGGAACACCACGATGGCCACCACACTGATGACTTCGTTAAGTCCCTGGAACTGGTGGTATATCCCCAGGCTGTCCGCGTTGAATTCATAGTAACGGCGCGGCATGCCGGCAAGCCCCTCATAATGCATCGGCCAGAAGATCAGGTAGGCCCCCGTGAATGTGATCCAGAAATGGATATATCCCAGGGTCTGGTTCAGGTAACGCCCGAACATTTTAGGGAACCAGTGATAGATCCCGGCGAACATGCCGAAGAATGCCGAGACGCCCATGACCAGGTGGAAATGCGCGATCACGAAATAGGTATCATGCAGGTGCAGGTCCAGGGCGGAATTTCCCAGCCAGATCCCGGTGAGCCCACCGGATATGAACAGGCTCACGAATCCCATGGCGAAAAGCATGGGGGGCACGAAATTGATATTCCCCTTCCAGATCGTCGTGATCCAGTTGAACACCTTGACTGCCGAGGGAACCGCGATCAGAAGGGTCAGCAGCACAAAGAAGGCGCCCAGGAAAGGATTCATTCCCGTGACGAACATATGATGCGCCCAGACCGTAAACGAAAGGACGAAAATGGCGAAAAGAGAGCCCACCATGGCCAGGTACCCGAAAATGGGTTTTCGGGCATGGGTCGCCAGGAGTTCCGACGCAATGCCCATTCCAGGCAGCATCACAATATATACTTCCGGGTGTCCCAGGAACCAGAACAGGTGCTGGTAGAGGATCGGGCTCCCTCCCTGATTGGGAAGGGCGTGGCCTCCGATAAAGATGTCAGAAAGGTAGAAGCTGGTGCCCAGGGTCCGGTCGAAGATCAGCAGGATGAAGCTGGAGAACAGGACGGGAAAGGAAAGCACGCCCAGGATAGCCGTGAAGAAAAAAGCCCATATGGTAAGCGGCATTCGGGTCATGCTCATGCCCTTCGTCCGCATGTTCAGAATGGTCGAGATATAGTTCAGGCCCGCCAGGAGCTGCGATATCACAAAGGTGGCCATGCTGGCTAGCCAGAGGTCCATTCCCCGGTCCGATCCCTGGGAAGCTGCCCGCAGGGCGCTGAGGGGCGGGTAGGCGGTCCATCCGCCCTGGAACGGCCCGGTCTGAAGGAAAAGGGAGGAAAACATGATTACGCTGGCCAGAAAGAAGAACCAGTAGGAAAGCATGTTCAGGAAGGGGGAAGCCATGTCCCTGGCCCCCAGCTGCAGGGGAATCAGGAAATTGGAAAAGGTTCCGCTGAGCCCGGCGGTAAGCACAAAGAAGATCAGCACCGTGCCATGCATGGTGGTGAGGGCATAATAGAATTCCGGGTCGAGCCGGCCACCCTTGGCCCAATGGCCGAATATGGTTTCCATCCAGGGGAAGGTCTTGTCCGGAAAACCCAACTGGAGCCTGAAGATTACGGAGAAAAAGGCACCGATAATCGCCCATACCATTCCGGTGATCAGGAATTGCCTGGCAATGATCTTGTGGTCCTGGCTGAATATATACCTCGTGATGAAACTGTCATGGTGGTGCTCATGGCCATTTCCCGCATGAGCGTCATGAGCATGGGCCGGGGTCAACTGGATGGCCTCTCCCTGCGGGTTCAAAGTGGCATCGTGGCTCATATGGTTCCTTTTGGTCCCCGGCGGCAGGCTGGCCCTCCGGGGGCAATGGTTTGGTTTGCAAAATTACGGACTTTTCAGTCCGCTGTTTATCTCAGCCCGGAGGCTCCCGAACCCGCTGCGGCCGGTTTTGCGCTCGTATCCGCCGGAGCGGCTTTCGAGCTGGTATCGGCTGGAGGAGGTTTCAGGCTGGCCATGGCAAACTGGTACTGGGGTTTCTGCTGCGATACGAACTGGTCAAACTCCGCCTGGGTCTCCACAACAATATTGGCCACCATGCTATAATGACCTTTACCGCAAAGCTGATCGCAAATCAATTTGTAGGTGAAATTGTCATCCCCCGTAATACGGGCCATCTGGGCCGTCGTGATGGTCGGGGTGAACCAGAGGGTGGTCGGAATGCCTGGCACGGCGTCCATTTTCAGCCTGAAATAAGGCAAACCGACATCATGGACCACGTCCTGGGAGTTGATGATCAGCTTCACAGGGCGGTTCACCACCAGGTACAATACACTGGATACGAAATCATCCTGGTTTGCGGGATCGCTCCAGTCCTGACCCAGGGGGTTGTTCTTGCCCGGGTCGATCAGCTGGTAGTTTTTCTTCCCGAGTTCACCGTCCTTTCCGGGATACCGGAAAAACCAGTTGAACTGGTGGCCGGTGACTTCCACCACCATGGCATTGGCAGGAGCCTCGGAAGTGAGCTCAAACCAATGTTTGAGCCCGATTCCCACCAGCACCGTCATCGCGAGCGCCGGGATGATGGTCCAGGCCAGTTCCAGCTTGTTATTTTCCGGAAAATATTTGGCCTTTCTTTTCTCGCTGGACCGGTAGCGGAAGGCAAAGGTGAACAGGGTGATCTGGGTGGCAAGGAAGACGATGCCGGTGATGACCAGGGTGATGTTCATCATGTGGTCAATGGCCACTCCCTGGATGGAGGCAGCCCGGGGCAACAATTTATCCTTCAATTCCTCATTGCAAAAGTAAACCCCGAACAGTCCCAGCACCAGGAAAGAGATCATCAGGAAGGCATTGACCTTGTTGGCCTGCGCACGGGAGCTTTTCTCTCCCTTGAGCACCGCCACATATTCACTTGCCTTGGCGATCTGGAAAATCACCACGAAAAGCAGTAAGGCCATTAATATCGCAAAAAATACAGCCATGGTCTAATTCATTATTACGCTCATATGTTTGCCCCGGGCCGGTCCTGGCGGTTTAATAGGTATGATGGATTACGGTCTCCTTGAGAAAAGGATGGTTCCTGGGATACATGGGGGCCCGGGCCAGGCTCCTGGCCACCAGCAGGACCAGCAGTCCCACGAAACCCGCGGTGATGCCGATTTCATACCAGCCCAGCCTCCAGGTTCCTTCAGCCTTTCCCACGGTGCTGGGGTTCACAATCATATAGAAGTCCAGCCAATGGCCCAGGAATACCACGATGGCCATAATGGTCATCGAGGCATATTTTCTTTTGGAGTCCCGGCTCATCAGGGCCAGGAACGGAACCACGAAGTTGATGATCAGGGCCAGGTAGAAAAAGGCCCGGTAGGGGCCCAGCAGCCGGATATGGAAATAGGTGGTCTCCTCCGGGATATTCCCGTACCAGATCAGCATATACTGCGCGAACCACAGGTAGGTCCAGAAAATGGAAAAGGCGAACATCCACAGCCCCAGGGTGTGGAGATGCTCGCGGGTTACCAGCTCCAGGTATCCCATATGTTTCAGCAGGATGACGAACAGCGTGAGCATGGCTGCGCTGCAGACCAGGGTGGAAGCGAAGATATACCAGGCATAAAGGGTGGAATACCAGTACGGGTCCAGGCTCATCAGCCAGGACCAGGAAGAACCTGTATTGGTTACGGCATAGAATACCGCAAAAATGGCCGAAACGATCACCGCCTTCCAGAAATATTTGGTGGTCCCTTTGGGAGCCTGGTCTTCCAGGAGGGAAAGCTTCCTCAGCCTCCACCCCAGCAGGGACCAGCCGGCGATCATGAAAACAGCAAATACGGTGAAAAATCCGGGGCTCAGGAAGGGCCTTTTTCCCCGGAGCCTGGGATCAGCCGCCAGGGCATGGACATTGGTCCACAGGTAGAGGGGCTTATGTCCGTAAACCAGGATCATCATGATGATAAAGGCGATCACTCCCAGCACCGGGACCGCCATCACGATGGCTTCCATCACGCGGCGCATGGCAATCTGCCAGGAGCCCTGGGCCAGGGTGGCAGCGGCGAGCATGAGGGTCAGGGCGACAGAGACCAGGAGGAAAAAAAGGCTGTCCTGGAGCAGCGTGGCCCAGAAATGCATGCTACCTAATCCGAACGCACCTGCCACCAGGGTGATTATCCCGATGGCCACCAACCCGTAACAGCTGTTGCGGAGCCTCGGGGTCATTACAAATTGTTCTTTCATCGTATCCCAATAATATGATCCAAAAGGTACCGTTCCTGTCAGTCGGTTTTCATTTCTTTGCCGTGCTCTTTTCCAGAAATGCCCTGGCGTCCTCATAAGCCTTCACCAGGGTATTTTCAGTTGAGTCCTCCCTGGTCTGGCTGGATCCGTTCTGACGCTGGATGCTGTGGATATAGGCAACCACTGCCCAGCGCTGGGACTGGTCCAGCTGGCTGGCATAGCTGCCCATCATGTTTTTTCCGTAAGTCGCTACATAGAACATGGTTCCCACCGGCATGGCCGATTTCGGTCCGGTCATGAAATTGGCCGGGGCTGAAGTGAAGGGCCCGGAGCCGCCGGAATAAAGCGGTCCGTTTCCGTCCAGCTTTTCCCCGTGGCAAATGGCGCAATAAATATTGAACAGGTGCTTCCCTACCCCAAGAAGTGAGTCGGTGGGGTTCAGGGGATTTTTCTCCAAACCGGAATAGGCATAGGAGGAATCCGACATTTCCAGATGGTAGGGGAGCATTTCCCCCCGCTTTATGGTCCCGGGCACCGGCATGCGGCTGGTCATTCCGTTTGCGAAATTGGGATTCTCGCTGTAGGAGTCGTATGCCTGGGAATAATACATATCCGGCATATAGGTATCCCCAGGGTCATCTTTTCCGGCGTAATTACAGCCGCAGAAGCCCAGCGCCACCGCCATTCCAGCCATGATCCCGATGATAAGCTTTGTCTTCATTTGCTTTATAAAGTTATGTCCGGGTCAGCCTACGGTGGCTTCCCTCGGCATATCGGTCTGCTGATAGGGTTCAGGGGCGGCAAAATTGCCATACCACCATCCTGCTTCGGCCCGCTGTTCGCCGATATCGATGGCGCCCAGGGACTCGAAAAATGCCTTCACCTCCGCGGCGGTGGTCTTACCCGTGAGCTCAATCACCACTACAAACAAATCGTCGGTCTGGCGGGGATGGAACAGGTGCTTTTTCACGCCGGGCATCATCTGGTTCAGCCAGCAATAGGTGATGACCATTCCGACGGAGGAAAACAGTACGGTCAGTTCAAAAGTGATGGGGATGAATGCTGCCAGGGGAAAATGGGGTTTTCCGTCGATATCCAGCTGCCAGCTGATTGCGGTGCAGAATCCCATTCCGCAGAGCGCGGTCAGGGTCCCCAGGAGCCCATAAACGAAGCCCGCCGTGTGGATGCTGGTCCCACGCAGGCCCATGGCTTCGTCCAGACCGTGCACCGGGTAGGGGGCATATACATCATGGAGCTTGTATCCGGAAAGACGCACCTTCCTCACGGCCTCGAATATCTCTGGCTCCTCCCTGAAACCGCCGATTACGAAATTTTTGATTGCCATACCGCTTATATCATAATATCATTTCAGTGAACCGCCACCCCGTGGCCGGCCGTCACCTGGTGAACGAAATGCTCCGTGGTTTCCTCCTCCATCCCGCCCATGGTGTCCTTATAGCTTTCCCCGGAGATCTTCAGGAGGGCCTTGATCTCGGCGATCGCGATGACGGGGAAGAATTTGGCGAATGCGAAATAACAGGTGAAAAACAGCCCGAAAGTGCCCAGGTAAAAGCCGATGTCCGGCCACCGGGGAGAGAAATAGGACCAGCTGGACGGGATCCAGTCATGGTACAGGGAAAGAACGATGATCACAA
>JANWKA010000019.1 GCA_025451655.1 Chitinophagaceae bacterium
GGTTTGGAATGGGTTCCATCCGGATCCGGTAATCCTTTCCATCCGCTCCTTTCCCGGTGTAATCCGCACCAAACAGGTCGGCAAAAAACAGGCAGGGATAGCCGCCCTGGCGAAGGAGGATCAGGGCATAGGCCAGGGGCCGGAACCAGGGGTTGACCGGGGATTCCAGGGACTGCAGGGGCTGGGTGTCATGGTTGGTGACCAGGGTCACACTGTGACCCGGGTCTGCCTGGACCAGGGTCCCTTCATAAATATGGGACAGGTCATACCCGGCACCCTGCCTGGAAGCGTCGTGGAAATGCTGCTGGAGCGGGGCATCGAAAAGGGACATCCTGCCCCCGGTGGCTTCGATATAATCCAACATGTCTTTGGGCTGCGAGGGAGCCCAATATTCTCCGACTGCAAACAGGTCCCTGCCGCAAATCTCCCGCATATAATCCAGCCAGCCGGTCAGGAAACTCACGGAGATATGCTTGATGGCGTCCAGTCGCATCCCCTCAAACCCCGTCAGTTCATGGTACCATTTTCCCCATCTTTTCAATTCTTCCACCACGGCGGGGTTCCGGTACTCGATATCGTTGAACATCAGGTAGTCGAAATTGCCCAGCTCGTTGCCCAGGATATCTTCCCAATGTTCGCCGTATTCATTGAGGATCTTGAAAATCCCTTTTCCTGCATTCAGGGTATAATCAATTCCGCTGAAACAATGGAAATCCCAGAGAAAGGAGGAGTATTTTCCCTTTCTGCCGGGGAAGGTGAATCTGGTGAAGGCCTCCACTTCCCCGGGATCGCCGATGAACTCGTTGCGGTTTTCAGGATTGACCTTGCGGGCCATGAACTTTTCGGTCTCATCCCCTCCAGCCTTATGATTGAGCAGGATATCCGGGTAAACCTGGAGGCCGGCTCCATGGGCGGCCTCCAGGGCTTTAAGGTATTGGTCCCGGGTGCCATATTTGGTCCGGGTATCGCCTTTCTGGTTGAATTCCCCGAGATCATACAGGTCATAGATGTCATATCCTGCCGTATCGTTTCCGGCATGGGCTTTCGACCCCTTGGTAGCCGGAGGAAGCCAGACAGCGGTGATGCCCCAACTGGAAAGCTCCCTGCAATGGGCTTTCAGGTGGTCCCAGAGGCTCCCGTCATCGGGATAATACCAGTGGAAATATTGGATGAGTACGCCATTTTCCATATCCGGAGCGGAATTGGTTCAAAAAGAAGGGTCCAGCCAGGAGAGATAAAAAATATGCCAGAAAAATTTCATGCATTTTGGGTACCGGGTGACGGAATGGGTATTGGACTGCTGGCACGGATTTTTATAAGGTAATTACCCCTATGTCCCGGATTGTTCCACGTCCTTCTATCCCCGTCGGGGCCTTTTACACGGCGGGGGTGACTTTATTTTCTATTTGGGCTCCCCTGTTGCCAGAACTGAGGCTGGAAATCACCGCCCCGGAAAAGAAAACCCACCCGATGACCCGGAATGAACAGGGGTACTGGGAGGTCACCCTGCCGGTGGGCCCGGGTTGCCGGTACCGGTACCAGGTCGCCCGGGGGAAATCCTTCCCGGACCCGGCTTCTGCCTTCCAGCCGGAAGGAGTTCACGGGCCCTCCGAGGTGGTCGACCGGGAATTTCCCTGGACGGACCGGGGTTGGAAAGGAATTGATTTGAAAGACCTGATTCTTTATGAAATCCATACCGGAACCTTTTCCGGAATCGGTGATTTTGCCGGGATCATCGATGGTCTGGACGGGTTGGTCCGCCTTGGAATCAACGGGATCGAGCTGATGCCGGTGGGACAATTCCCGGGGAGCAGGAATTGGGGGTATGACGTGGCCTATCCCTGGGCGGTTCAGAATTCCTATGGGGGTCCCCGGAAGTTAAAAGAGCTCGTGGATGCCGCCCACCGGAAAGGGATTGCCATACTGCTCGATGTGGTATACAATCATCTCGGGCCCGAAGGGAATTACCTGGAACAATTCGGGCCCTATTTTACGGACCGTTACCACACGCCCTGGGGGAAAGCCATCAATTTTGATGATGCCTGGTGTGACGGGGTCCGCAATTATTTTCTCCGGAACGCCCTCGGCTGGCTGGAGGAATTCCATATGGACGGGCTTCGGCTTGATGCCATGCATGCTATATTCGACGGGAGCGCCTACCCGATCCACCGGCAGTTGGCCGATGGGGTCCGGGATCTCTCCGCGAGGCTGGGAATGCATAAGATCCTGATCGCCGAAACCGATCAGAACGATCCCAGGTACCTCGATTCCCCGAAAAAGGGGGGATACGGTATGGAGGGCCAATGGTCGGATGAATTCCACCACGCGCTGCATGCCCTGGTCACCGGAGAAAAACAGGGCTATTACAGGGATTTCGGCAAAATCCAGGACCTTCAAAAAGCCCTTCGGAACAAATTTGTGTTCGATGGCAATTTTTCCCCGGGAAGAAAACGCTATTTCGGGGCCCCAGCCGGGGATAATTGCTGGTCACGGTACGTGGTCTTTTCCCAGAACCATGATCAGGTCGGTAACCGCCTGGAAGGGGACCGGCTTACCCGGTCCCTGGGGCTGGAACCTCTGAAACTGGTGGCAGCCCTGGTTCTGCTCAGCCCATTCACCCCCCTGCTTTTCATGGGGGAAGAATACGGCGAAACGCGTCCCTTCCTGTTTTTCACGGACCACTCGGACCCGGACCTGATCCGGTCGGTCCGGGAGGGAAGAAGCAAAGAATTTGGGCTCGACCCGGAGGATTCCCGCTTTCGGGACCCCCAGGATCCTGCTTCTTTTTTGCAATGCCGGTTGTCCCCCAGGTTCCGGGGCAAATTCCGGCTGGGCCTGTACGGCTTTTACCGTTATCTCATTCACCTGAGAAAAACCAGGAAGGCGCTGCGGGGCAAGGAAGACCGGTCCTTCCGGGACGGGGTGATCATCCCCGGGGAAGGCCTGCTCAGTCTGATCCGGTCCCACCAGGGGGACCGGATATTTTTTCTTTTCAATGTCACGGGGACGGATCAACAGATTTCCAACCCCTGGGACAGGCGCCTGGTGGCTTCGATCCAGTCCGGCGATCCCCGTTGGGGAGGGCCGGGAAAAATCAGGAAGGAACTGACCCGGAAAGGAATGGTCCGGATCGGTCCCTGGTCCGTGATCGGATTTGAAAAACCCTGAAATGCTTTAACAGAATGGCCAACCCGACCTGCACCTACCGGATCCAGCTGAACCGGGATTTCCCATTCAGCTCCCTGGAAAAGATCCTGGATTATCTCTACCAGCTCGGGGTTTCCACCATTTATGCCTCACCCATCACCCAGGCCATCGCCGGTAGCTCCCATGGTTACGACGGAACCGACCCGCTCCGCATCAACCCGGAACTGGGGACCCTCGGGGACCTGGAACGGATCATCAACCGGATGAAATCCCTCGGGATGGACTGGATCCAGGATATCGTTCCCAACCATATGGCCATCGACCGCAGCAACCGGTGGCTCTCCGACCTTCTGGAACGGGGAAATGATTCTCCTTACCGGGAACATTTTGATATTGATTGGGACCATCCCGACCCGGCCCTTCGGGGCAGGCTCATGATTCCGGTCCTCGGAAACACCTTGGAGACCTGCCTGGAGAAAAAAGAGATTTCCCTGGAATTTTCCGGCAGCGGACTCGAAATTGCCTATTTCGACCGGCGGTTTCCGGCAACCTGGGCATCCTATGGCTGGTTGTTCAGGGGGGGAAATCCCCCTCCCCCTGGGATGCTTTCCCTTCCCGGCCCCGTTCAGGCAATTGGGCTGGATGCCTGGGAAAAAATCAAAATGACCTGGTTCCGGCAACTGGAATCCAACCCCCGGGTGATGAACTGGCTGAAAGGGGAAGCGGAGCGAATCAGCCAGGATCCTGAAAAGCTGAGGGAACTGTTAGATGCCCAGCGCTTTAGCCTTTGTTGCTGGAAGGAAACCTGCAGCAAGATCAATTATCGCCGGTTTTTCATCATCAACAGCCTGATCTGCCTGAACATGGAACGGGAAACGGTCCGGGAGGATTACCATCGCTTTTACCTGGACCTGTATGAAAAAGGCCTGATCAGCGGCCTTCGGGTGGACCATCTAGATGGCCTCCAGGATCCTGAAGGGTACCTGAACTGGCTCCGGCTCAGATTCGGCCCGGATTGTTTTATTGTGGTCGAAAAGATCCTTACGGGAGACGAATTGCTTTCGGCGCAATGGCCCATTCAGGGAACTACAGGTTATGAATTCCTGGGAACCCTGAACCAGCTTTTCACGGACCGGAAGGGGGCCCGGGAGATCCTGGAATTTTATGGCCGCCTCACGGGAACGAATGAATCCTATACGGACCTGACCTATGTCCGGAAATATAATTTCCTGCACCATCATATGGGAGGCGAACTGGATAACCTGGTGCGGCTGGCCAGCCTCCTGGACCCGGTACATGGAGGGCTGGAAACCTCCAGCATCAAGGGAAGCCTTGCAGCCTGGATGTCCTGGATGCCGGTTTACAGAGCCTATCCGGGGGATGGCCCCCTTTCCGGCCCGGACCAGGATGTCCTGGATCAGGCCTTCCAGGCTGCATGTCACAGGAACCCTGAACTCCTTCCTGGACTTCAGTGGTGGCAGCAGATGCTCCATGCCCCTGGTCCAGGCATGGCCGCCGGGGATTGGGTCCGGCTTCGGCGCAGACTGATGCAGTTTACGGTTCCTCTTGCCGCCAAAGGCATCGAGGATGGAGTTTTTTATATCTACAATCCCCTGATCGCGCATAATGAAGTGGGGGATACCCCCGGGGATCCCGGAAAACCGAGGGAATGGTTCCAGGAACGGATGATTCGAAGGATGGAAGAGACGCCCGGGGGACTGAACGCAACCTCCACGCACGATACCAAGCGGGGAGAGGATGCAAGGATACTCATCCATTACCTTTCGCTGATCCCCGGAGATTGGATCCGGCAGGTGGAGGACTGGATGAACCTGAACCAGGGGCTGGTCATTCAGCACGAGGGAAAACGGGTTCCTTCCCGCACTGACGAGTACCTGATCTACCAGGCCCTGGTCGGCGGCACACCGATCGGTGGACCAACGGATGATGCATTCCGGGAACGGGTGCAGGGTTATTTGAAAAAAGCCCTTCGGGAAGCAGGTACCGTGACCAGCTGGGATCAACCCGTGGCATGGTATGAATCGGGTTGTGCCTCCTTTCTGGACAGCATCCTGGACCCCCGGGGGTCTTTCTGGAAAAAATTCCAGCCCTGGGTTTTGATAATCCAGGAGCAGGCATGGCCCCTCTCCCTCTCCCAGTTGCTGATCAAGCTGACCGCTCCGGGAATCCCGGATCTGTATATGGGTTCGGAATCCTGGAACCAGAGTTTCGTGGACCCGGACAATCGCAGGATGCCGGATTATGCAACCCTGGAATCACTGGCCCGGGCCGGCGGTTTGCCTGAGGAGATCACCCCCTGGGTCCGGTCGGGGAAAATCAGGATTTACCTGATCCGGGCCGTCCTGCAGTTTCGTAAAAAAAACCCTGAACTTTTCTCCAAAGGATCCTATATCCCGCTGGACCCCGGACCGGGCTGGCTGGGGTTCATCCGGCAATGGAAGGAAATCAGGGTCCTGGTGCTGGCTCCCTTTTCGGTTCCCGTTTTACCGCCCTTTCAGGAAGGATTTCCTGATCCCTCGGGCAC
>JANWKA010000020.1 GCA_025451655.1 Chitinophagaceae bacterium
CGTGGTAATGGGTGGCGAAAAGGGTCTTGGGCTTCACCGGAGTCATTTCGTGGAGATAGGTCACGATGCTCCAGGCGATGGATATGCCGTCATAGGTGCTGGTCCCCCGGCCGATCTCATCCAGCAGGACCAGGCTCGCCGTGGTGATGTTGTTGAGGATGCCTGCCGTTTCGTTCATTTCCACCAGGAAGGTGGATTCTCCACCAGCAAGGTTATCGGATGCCCCGACCCGGGTGAAAATCCGGTCCGTGAGGGGGATTTGAGCCGCCGAGGCGGGCACGAAGCTGCCCATATGGGCCATCAGGGTGATCAGGGCGGTTTGCCTGAGCAGGGCGGATTTCCCGCTCATGTTGGGTCCGGTCAGAATGATGATCTGCTGGGTCTCCGGATCGAGCTCCAGGTCATTGGCCACATAGGTTTCCCCGTCGGGGAGGAGCCTTTCGATTACCGGATGCCTGCCTCCGCTGATTTTCAGGTAAAGACCCTCATGAATTTCAGGCCTCCGGTAGGAAAAGGCGAAGGCATTGGAGGCGAAACATAAAAGACAGTCCAGGCCGGCCAGATTTTGGGCATTCAGCTGGAGGGCAGGAAGGGCGCCCTGCAGGTCCTGCACCAGCAGTTCAAACAACTGTTGCTCCAGCGTAATAATTTTCTCCTGGGCACCCGTGATCTTTTCTTCGAATTCCCGGAGCTCCGGGGTGATATAGCGTTCCGAACCGGTCAGGGTTTGCTTTCGGGACCAGCTGGAGGGGACCTTGGATTTGTGCGCGTTGGTCACTTCGAGGTAGTAGCCAAATATATTATTGAATGCGATTTTCAGCGAAGGAATCCCGGTGGCAGCCGCCTCCTTTTGCTGAATGGCAGCCAGGCATTCCTTCGCCTGCCTTGAAACGTCCCGGAGCTCATCCAGCGCGGGGCTGACGCCGGGGCGGATCAGGCCTCCCCTGGATGCCACCAACGGAGCATCCTCTTCCAGTTCGGTCCCGATCCGGGCCCGCAAAACCGGGCATCCGTCCAGTTCCTGCAGCAGGGATCCCAGGAAGGGGAGCGGAATGGATCCGGACAGGGCCCGGATGGCTTCCACCTGCGCCAGATTTCTGGAGAGTTGGACCAGTTCCCTGGGGCTGATCCTGGACCGGGCGATTTTTCCGGCCATCCGTTCCAGGTCTCCCACCTGTTTGAGATGGTGGGCGATCTGCAGGGACAGATCCCTTTCCCGAACCAGGCATTCCACGCCGTCCAGTCTTTCCCGGATCCGGGCGGGATCCTTCAGGGGAAACAGCATCCAGCGACGCATCATCCGGGATCCCATCGGGCTGAGGCAATGGTCCATCACCTTCAATAGGGACCCATCCTGCTTTCCGGGTTCGGGCAACAGCTCGAGGTTGCGAATCGTAAATCGGTCCATCCAGAGATAATCCTCCGTGGCGAGCCGCTGGATGGACCGGACATGGCCCAGGTGGGGATGTGCTGTTTCTTTCAGGTAATGGATGATGGCGCCTGCCGCCACCTGGGCGAGTTCCAGATCCGCCACTGCGAAGCCTTTCAGGGAATGGGTATCGAACTGCCGGAGCAGCAGTTCGGAGGCGTAGGAACCACTGAAGATCCAGTCATCCAGGGCGTATCCGTATCCCTGGGATCCGAACCGCTGGCGGAACTCTTTCTGGCGGGTCCTGGAGAAAAGGGTTTCCGAAGGCTGAAAGCTCCGGAGCAATTTGCAGGTTTCCTCCCAGGATCCTTCCGCCGCGATGAACTCTCCCGTGGATAGGTCCAGGAAGGAAATACCTGCCCGGTCCGTCCCGAAATGAACTGCAGCCAGGAAATTATTGGATTTGGCATCCAGCAAACGGTCATTGAGGGTCGTGCCCGGGGTGATGATCTCGGTGACGCCCCGTTTCACGATCCCTTTAGCGGTCCTGGGATCCTCCAGCTGGTCGCATACCGCAACCCGGTACCCGGCCTTCACCAGCTTGTTCAGATATCCGTCCAGCGCATGATGGGGAAAGCCGGCGAGCTCCACAAAGCTCGCGGCCCCATTGGCCCTCCGGGTCAGGACAATGCCCAGCACCTGGGAAGCAGTGCGAGCGTCCTGGCCGAAAGTCTCATAAAAATCTCCCACCCGGAAAAGCAGGATTGCGTCGGGAAACTGGTCCTTGATTGCCTTATGCTGCTGCATCAGCGGAGTTTCCTCCGCCGGGGTTCTGGCCATGTGGACAAATATATATCAGTGCCCTGCCCCGGACAAATCCAGGGAACAAGCCGATGGCCAAGCGATCCTGGTCTGGCCAATTAAACCTCCTGGGCTATCTTTGCCGGATGGGGAAACTGCAGGCCAGGGCAATGGGAAGGAAGACCGTTCAGGAATTCCGTTCCGCTGACAAAACGCCCGTAGTCCTGGTCCTGGATAATATCCGGAGCATGCATAACGTTGGTGCTGTTTTCCGCATCGCTGATGCCTTCCTGCTCCGGGGCGTTTTCCTTTGCGGGTTCACTCCCCGCCCCCCCCATCGGGACATTCATAAAACCGCCCTGGGGGCCACCGAAACGGTGCCCTGGCAATACTTTTCCAAAACCAGGGAAGCGGTTCAATTCCTTCGGGAGAATGGTTACCATCTTTGGGCGGCTGAACAGGCCACAGGCAGCCTGAGGCTGGACCAGTTTCTCCCCGGGGATGCGCTGCCCCTGGGGATCATTTTAGGCAACGAATTATCCGGCGTAGACCCTGAATTGCTCAGCCAGGTGGAAGGCTGCCTCGAGATCCCCCAGTCTGGAATGAAGCATTCCCTGAACGTATCGGTTAGCGCCGGAATCATCGCCTGGGACCTCTTCCGGAAAATCGGATTGGAACAGCCTGCCGCCCCGCTCAATTTGCCCCTGCCTTGAAATCTGCCCTGTCCCATATCCGGTCCTACCTTTCCCTGGTCCGATTCAGCCATACGCTTTATGCGATGCCCTTCGCCCTGATCGGGTTTTTTCTGGCCGGGACCGGTCACTGGAGCGCGCTCCACTGGAAACTGCTGGTCCTGGTGATCCTGTGCATGATCTTTGCCCGGAGCGCCGCCATGGGATTCAACCGGTGGCTGGACCGCCGGTTTGACCGGATCAATCCCAGAACCTCCGGGAGGGAGATCCCCTCGGGAAGGATCCCGGCGTCCAATGCCCTGATTTTCGTTGCTGTCTGCAGCCTGCTTTTTATCCTGACGGCCTGGCTGATCAATCCCCTTTGCGGTGCGCTTTCCCTTGCAGCCCTGGCCGTGATCCTGGGATACAGCTATACCAAAAGATTCACCCCGCTTTGCCACCTGGTCCTGGGGCTCGCGCTGGGGCTCGCCCCCATCGGGGCCTGGCTCGCTGTTCTGGGTTATTTTGCCTGGCTTCCGGTCCTGTTTTCCCTGCTGGTGGTCTGCTGGGTCAGTGGTTTTGATCTCATCTATTCCCTCCAGGATGAACCCTTTGACCGGAGCCAGCACCTGCGCTCGATTCCGGAATGGCTCGGCAGGAGCAATGGAATCCGGGTTTCCAGGGGCCTGCACCTGCTGGCCCTGGGTTTCCTCGTTGCCGCCGGGATCCTTGGTCACGGCGGCTGGTTGTACTGGGCAGGGGCCTGTCTTTTCGCCCTCATCCTGGTCTACCAGCATACCCTGGTCCGGGAGGATGACCTCAGCCGGATCAACCTTCGGTTCATGACGGCCAATGGTCTGGCCAGTTGCGCATTTGCCTTGTTCGTCATCGCGGATCTTTTGACCCGGAGCTGAAATTCTGACAAGAACCATGGGAAGGATTCTGGCCATTGATTATGGAAAAAAAAGAACGGGGGTGGCAGTAACCGACCCCTTGAAGCTGATCGCATCAGGACTCACCACGGTGCCCACAGGGTCCCTTGTTTCCTGGCTGGAAAGCTATATGTCCGGGCAGGAGGTGGAACGGTTCGTGGTAGGGGATCCCAGGAACCGGGATGGATCTGCCACCGATGCCACAGCGATGGCGGACCGGTTCGTCCGGACCCTGCAGCGGCGTTTCCCATCCGTACCGGTGTCCCGGGTCGATGAGCGGTTCTCTTCCCTGTTGGCATCCCGCAGCATGCTGGAAAGCGGGATGAAAAAGAAGGACCGCCGCAACAAGGCCCTGGTGGATGAAATCAGCGCAACCATCCTCCTTCAGGGCTTTCTTCAGTCCGGGATTTCGTATCCTTGATTAATTTTGCGGGGTAATCCGGTTTTCGCCCATTTCTTCGATATGATTTTACCGATTGCGGCTTATGGTAATCCCGTCCTGCGGAAAAAAGGGGAGGAGATCCGTCCGGATTACCCCGGCCTGAAGGAGCTGATCGCGGATATGTGGGAGACCATGTATGCTTCCAGGGGTGTGGGACTTGCGGCTCCCCAGGTCAACAAGCCGATCCGGCTGTTCATCGTGGACAGCATCCAGCTGCTGCAGAATATGGACGAGGAAGACCGGGCCCTTTACGCGGGTGAAACCGGGATCCGCCAATTGTTCATCAACGGGCGGGTAAAAAGTTGCGGAGGCGAGGAATGGGCATACAATGAAGGCTGTTTGAGCATCCCCAAGATCCGGGAGGATATCGAAAGGCCTGCCGAGGTGACCCTCTCCTACCAGGATGAAAATTTCCAGCATCATACGGTCCATTTCAAGGGGGTGACTGCAAGGATCATTCTTCACGAATATGACCATACGGAGGGAAAGCTCTTCATCGACTACCTGAAACCCCTGAAAAGGCGCCTGCTCAAAAACAAACTGGACGATATCTCCAAGGGAAAGATCGAGGTAGACTATAAAATGGCTTTTCCCAGGAAATAGGCCGGGTAACTTTTCCGGGGAAAGCTATTTTCTGACCGGGCCGGACCCCCAACCGCTTTCCAGGCAGGGAATGAGAGCGGATTCATGTATTTTTGAATGTGGACCCCAGCCAACAACCCCCGACCTCCGGACCTATGGAGCAGGAGTTGGTGGACTCGCTTCGGCGAAGGGATGAAAAAGCCTTCACCTATTTGTATGACCATTACGCCGGGGCCCTTTACGGGGTGATCCTGGGGATCATCCATGACCCGGAGCAGGCCCGGGACCTCCTTCAGGAATCCTTTGTAAAAATCTGGAGCCACCTGGACCGTTATGATCCGGCCCGGGGAAGGCTGTTCACCTGGATGCTGAACATTGCCCGGAACGGGGCCATCGATGTCCTGCGTTCCAGGCGTCACCAGGAGGAACAGCAAATCCGCAACCTCGACCAAAACGTAAATCTGGACATATCCCAGCTTGCTGTATCCCAGCGGATAGACCATATCGGCCTCAGTGCCGTCCTGGATGGGATGGGGGAGGAGCAGCGCAGGATCATTGACCTGGCTTATTTCCAGGGGTTCACCCAGGAGGAGATCGCAAAAAAGCTCGACATGCCGCTGGGTACGGTGAAAACCCGGGTCCGGAAGGCGCTGATACAGCTCCGGGAATTATTAAAATAGCCAATGGATATTCCGCAATATATCGCATCGGGGGTTCTGGAGAGCTATGTCCTGGGACTCACTTCAGGGCAGCAATCCCGGGAGGTGGAGGAAAATATGGGGCTTTATCCGGAATTGGACCGGTTCGTCGGGCAATACCAAAAACTCCTGGAGGATTACGCCCGGCTTCATGAGGTCAAACCTCCGGTTGAATGGAAAGACCAGATCTGGAACGTAATCCGGGATCAGAAGCAACCGGTCCAGCCCCCTGAAATGGTCCCCCCACCGGTGGTTGCCGGGGAAATCCAGGGGCCGGAGATCCCTTCCCGGCGGACCCGGATCCAGGGCTGGCTGGCTGCTGCCGCTACGGTTCTGTTGATGGTGAGCATCGTCCTGAACCTCCATTACAGGAGCCGTTACACCAGGGTAAGGAGCTCCTATGACCAGCTCATTGTTTCCCGCAATGACCTGGTCACCCAGAACCAGGTTTACCAGTCCCGGATTTCCCAGCTGGAATCGGATATGCGGGTGATCCATGACCCTTCCCTGAAACCGGTGGTCATGGAGGGCGGGAAGTCCCATCCCGGGATGATGGCCACGATATTCTGGAACCCGGCCACCCGCTCGGTCTTCCTGGCCCTGAACAAGCTTCCCGAGCCCCCCTCAGGCATGCAGTATCAGCTTTGGGCGATCGTGGATGGCAAACCAGTCAGCCTTGGGGTCTTCGGGATGGAAGGTGCCGGTGCAGGTTTAAAACAAATGGGGGCCATCAGCGGAGCCCAGGCATTTGCAATCACCCTGGAAAAGCAGGGAGGAAGCTCCAGGCCCACGATGGCCAACCTTTTTGTGAGCGGAAAGGTCTGAACGGGGAATCATTTTCAGGCAGGGATGTTGCTACCCAGGGTATTAGCATATCAAACCAATTTAAACTTCCAACCTTTTGCCCAAACCTCCCCCTTCCGGTAATCGTAAGACCTCCGGGGGAAAGCCTTCCGCCCTGCGGAAATTCTTCAGCATCCTGGGGCCGGGCCTGACCACCGGTGCCGCGGATGATGATCCCTCCGGAATTGCGACTTACAGCCAGACCGGTGCCCGGTTTGGTTACGGCCAATTGTGGACCGCCCTGTTCATGCTGCCCTTAATGATCGCGGTACAGGAAGCCTGTGCCCGGATCGGTCTGGTCACCGGCAAAGGGATTGCCTCTGTGGTTCGCAAACATTATCCTCCCTGGATCCTGTACAGCGTGGTGGGCCTGGTCCTCGGAGCCAATATCCTCAATATCGGAGCCGATATCGGAGCCATGGCAGCATCGGCCCAACTGCTGGTCCCCGTGGCTTTCCCCATCCTGATCCTCCTTTTTTCCGCCCTGATCCTGGTCCTGGAGATCTTCATCGCCTATCCGAAGTATTCCAGGATCCTGAAATGGCTGGCCATGGTCCTGCTCGCATATCCCATCACCTCAATCCTCGTCCGGGAGCCCTGGGGTACCATCCTGAAGGCCACAATCCTGCCCCACCTGGAATGGAATTTCAATTTTCTTTTCCTCATCATCGGGGTGTTGGGCACGACGATTTCACCCTACCTGTTTTTCTGGCAGGCTTCCCAGGAAGTCGAAGAGGCGAAGCTGAAAAACTACCTGCACCGGCCCAGGGTCACCGTGACTTCGGTTCAAAGGCTGCGTATCGACAATGCTACCGGCATGGTCTTTTCGGAGATCACCACCTGGAGCATCATGGTGGTGGGAGCTACTGTCCTGCATGGCCACGGGGTCACCAATATCCAGACTGCTGCCGATGCAGCCAGGGCGCTGCAGCCCCTGGTCGCCGGCTTCCCCCATGCAGGATACCTGGCCAAACTGATTTTTTCCCTGGGAATCATCGGTCTCGGCCTGCTTGCGGTTCCGGTCCTGTCGGCTTCCGCAGGGTATGCGATTTCAGAGTCCTTCAACTGGAAGACGGGTCTCAACCTCAAGCTCAGGCAAGCTCATGGCTTTTACGGGGTGATCACGATTGCGACCCTGATCGGCCTGGTGATCAATTTTACGGGCATCGACCCGGTCAAGGCCCTGATCTATTCCGCCGTATTCAACGGGATTGCTTCGGTTCCCTTACTGTTTCTCATCGCCCGGATCGCAGGCAGCCGCAGGATCATGAACGATTTCAAAAGTGGCCCACTTTCCGCCATCTTTGTCTGGCTATCTTTTGCAGCCATGGGTCTTGCGGCCCTGGGCATGATCTGGATTTTTTTCCTGCATTGATCCGGGGCCGGTCCCGGCTTTCTGGCAGGGAATTTGGATTCAGGGTATCCGGTCCCCTGATCAACCTGAAATTTTTCATTTATGGCCAGATATTCCAAAAAATCCCAGGACAAGGTGGAAAAGTCCCTGCATGAAATGAAGCGCGGGGAGTTAAAAAGCGGCCGGAGCGGCAAAAAGGTGAAAAGCCGGAAACAGGCGATTGCGATCGGGCTTTCCGAAGCCAGGAAAGCTGGTGCAAAGGTCCCCCGGAAAGCCGCTTCCCAAGGGAAAGCATAAATCATCCCGGGGGCCGTTTGGGTTTCCGGATCCATAACCTGAGGAATTGCTCCGGGGGAGAATTATTTTTTCCCCGGGAAAGGGATGGCGCGATTTCCATGATTGAGGTCGAAAGAGGGGCTGGAAAATAATTGGATGGGGTCATTTTATAAAGGAGGGGGAATTTTGAAAGATTGGATTTTCAATATCCATGGGTACCCTGAAATTCCACCCAAACCCAATCGTTGAGAACTTGAATAATGAGAAAGGTTCGAATATTCGGAATGAAAATTTTCCGATAAATAAATTACCCAATCTCCCAAATATAGAATTGGAAAATTTTCATAGGGCTCCAAATAATTGATTGCTTTACAGATTAAAAAGAAACCCGTTCAGGAATAAATAAAAAGAAGGACAATTCCAGGGTCACCTGCCCCTGGTCGGAACTGGTTTTTTGTTCGTTGCCGGTGCCGGCATGATCGCTTTGGGCTCAGCATGCGATTCCTGGGGGACCTGGTTTGGGGTTCCGGGATCGGAATAATCCGCTGCAGTTCCATTTCCGAGGTCTACGGTCTGTAAGCTGTCTGCCTGGGAGCTGCTGTCCGGGGCGGTAAGGCTTCCGAGGATGCTTTCCGGAATGTCAAAATGGGCGTTCGGGTCGATCCCTAGGGATTTGTCCTGGTAGACCTTTTGGAAGAAAAGGGCCCAGATCGGAAGGCCGGTATTGGCACCCTGGCCGTTGGCGAGTGAAGTGAAATGGAGAAAATTGTTATCGCAGCCTACCCAGGCACCAGCCAGCAACTGCGGTGTGAACCCGATAAACCAGCCGTCCGTTTGTTCATTGGTTGTTCCGGTCTTTCCAGCCATTTCGTTGTACAGGTGGTAGGCCCCACGGATCCTTGCCCCGGTTCCGTAATTGACCACCTGTTCCATCATGCCCACGAGCGTGAAGGCCAGCGATTCGCTGATCACTTCTTTTTTCAGGGGAGCAAAAGACTCCAGGATATTGCCATTTCGGTCCTCGATCTTGGTAATATATTCCGGTTCGATGACCAGCCCCTTGTCCGGAAACATAGAATAGGCCCGGATCATTTCATAAAGGGAGATCTCCGGGGTTCCCAGGGAAATCGAAGGGTAGGGGGGAATATCACTGGTAATCCCGGCCCGGTGAGCGAAATCCACCAGGGTGGCGGGTCCGATCATCTTGATCAGGTAAGCTGAAACATTGTTCAGGGATTGGGCCAGGGCCTCCGTCAAAGTGACCATGCCGCCGCTGGTACCTTCCGCGTTATGGGAATGCCAGTTGTGGAAATCAGGGAAATATACCGGGTCATTGGGTACCACCGTGGAAGGAGTGAACCCGTCCATGATGGCCCGGGCATAAAGCAGTGGCTTGATGGTGGAGCCGACCTGCCTTTTGGTATTATGAATGTGGTCGTTCTTGAAATACAGGAAATCGTCTCCTCCCACCCAGGCTTTCACTTCCCCGCTTTCCGGGTCCATCACCATAAATCCGGTCTGGAGCCTTTCCAGCATGTAGCGGATGGAATCCATCGGAGTCATCAGGGTATCCATGGAGTTTTTCAGGGTCCCGGAGTACCGGCCCCAGGCGAACACCCTGACATGGAGTTTTTTGGTGTTGAAATAATGAAGGATCTGGTCGTCTGACATCCCGTCGTCCTTCATGCCCTTGTACCGGTCGGTATTGCGCATGGCGGCAATGAGGATGTTCTCGTGGCCCACCCAGCATCTTCCGCTTTTGATATAGGGCTGCGCAGAAAAGATGGGCTGCAGCCTGGCCAGATGCGCGGCAACGGCCTCCTCTGCGTCCTGCTGCATGGAGGGAATGATGGTGGTGTAGATCTTCAGGCCGTCCGTGTAAAGGTTATAAGGATCCCCGTTATCCTTTTTGTGGGTCGCGCACCATTGTTTCATTACGTCCCGGAGGTATTCCCTGAAATAGGGAGCGGTCCCGTCGTTCTGGTCCAGCTTGATATACTGGAGCTGAATGGGGCTGCTTTTGGCAATTGCGGCCTGGCCCAGGGTCAGGAATCCGGCATCACGCATCCGGTCGATTACGGTATTGCGGCGTTCGAGGGCAGCCCTGGGATTGCGGCGGGGGTTATAGAGGGTATTGCCCTTGAGCATGCCGATCAGGGTCGCGGATTCGGGGATGTCGAGCCGGTCCGGGCTTTTGTTGAAGAAAGTCTTGGCGGCATTGTTGATTCCATAGACATTATCGCTGAAGGGTACCGTGTTCAGGTACAGGGCGAGGATTTCGTTCTTGGTGAAATAGCGTTCCAGCTTCACCGCCAGGATCCATTCCTTCAGTTTCTGGATGGTGCGGACCAGGGGATTGCGGGCCCTTTCCCCATTGAAAAGGTTGAAGGCGAGCTGCTGGGTAATGGTGCTGGATCCGCGTTTTTTTCCGATCAGCAGGTAAAGGGGTATTGCCACGGTGCCCTTGGGATCGATTCCGGAATGCGCATAAAACCGGTCATCCTCCGTGGCGATCAGGGCATGGATGACATTGGGGGAGATTTCACTGAAATCACAGTTGGTCCGGTCCTGGAGATAGTATTTGCCCATAAGGCTCCCGTCCGCGGCATAGACTTCTGATGACAGGGAGGCGCTCGGATTCTGCAGGTCATCAATGGAAGGCATATAGCCGAATACCCCCCAGTTAATCAGCAGGATGAGCAGGAAAAACCCGAGCATCCCGAAGATCACCACCCTCCATAATATTTTAACTGATCGTTTCATCGGGTTTTGGCTGTATGACGACCAGGGTCGCCGGACAGCAAATTTATCGAATTTAAGGGGGTCCCTGACATAAGGCTTTGTGAAAACCTAATGCGGATAATGGGCATTGAAAAAGTCCATCCATCCCTCATAGTCCTTGGTTTGGTTCAGCAGGATGAAATCGCTCCTGGAAATATAAAAGAACCGGTAATAGGAGGGATCCACATCGGGCAGGATCGTGGCCAGGGCATTCAGGCTGATCTCATGGTAATACCGAATTGCCGAAGCCTGGTCGCCGAATAGCCTGAAGACCAGCAGCACCTTGTTCTGGGTGAGGACGAAGCTGCTGGATTCGATCCGGGTGGTATCGGTGTGCATGCGGGTATTGTTGTAACGGACAAATTCCTGGAGGCATTTGTCCAGCACCTCCCGGTCGATA
>JANWKA010000021.1 GCA_025451655.1 Chitinophagaceae bacterium
ATTGCAAGGATGGCGATTCGCAATGCCCGCACCACCTTATCGGGTTGGTACAGGTGAATTTCATGTCCGCTTCCCGGTGCCATAATATGGATGCTGTTTGAACTGAGGTAATCCAGACGGGCTGCTGCTCCTGCCCTGGAATACCGCAAGGAATTATCCGCCTTCGGGTCACTCGATACCACGATGACCGGCAGGCTGCCAAGGGGATATTTTCCCTTCATGGAATCCGACTGATCGAATTCCCTCAGGAATTCCCTGCGCCAGGACAGGATGGAACGGGAATCTGAAACCGCAGTGTCCCATTTTTCCTGAAGTCGTTCGTCGAGCCATAACCTGACCTGCCGGAGTTTTGGAGGAAGACGGTCGAATGGTTCAGAGACCCTGGTTGCCTGGGTTCGCTTTACAGCTTGGGGAGGGAAAGGAAAGGAGGAACGGATCTGCGCTTCAGACAGATCCCAAATGAGGCCGACCCGGCTTTTTGTCGCAAAACCAACCTGGTTGCTGCTGTTTGTAAAAACCAGGGCGGCAACTTCCCGGGGATATCGGTACTGGTATGCCTGGATCAGGATGCCGCCGATGGAGGCCCCTACCAGGAGGTATGGTCCCTTTTCTCCGGACGCTATCAAAAGCTGGTGCAGGTCACTTACCGTTTCCTGGACCGTTTCTTCTGCAGGGCCGGGGTCGCTCCATCCCAGACCAGCCCGGTCATAAGAACAGACCCTGGTATCGCGGTCCACGCGGTTTTGTACCAGGTTCCAGTCTATGGCAAAAGCTCCTGCCCCGGCAACCAAAACAACGGTCGGACTCCCTTTCCCGGAACAAATCATATGCAATCTTCGTCCTCCGATTTGCACCATCCGGCCTGCAGGAGGGTAGGGGCTATTCTGGAAACCGGTTTGTCCGGAATTGAAACCCGATAGCATGAACAACCCGGGTAACAGGAGAAGCATCCTGATCATGGGAGTAAAATTTGAGTTACCCGGAACCAGGCCAGCCTGGCCGGGAGGAAAAAGCAAAAAAAAGGAAGATGCGCCCGCCCGATGGCGTCCTTTTAAAGATCGAACTGAATGCCCTGGGCAAGCGGAAGGTCGGTGGTGAAATTGATGGTAGATGTCTGCCGGCGCATATAGTTTTTCCAGGCATCTGATCCGGACTCCCTCCCTCCTCCGGTTTCCTTTTCCCCGCCAAAGGCCCCCCCGATCTCCGCTCCGCTGGTTCCCATATTGACATTGGCGATTCCGCAATCTGAACCCCCGGCAGAAAGGAACCGCTCGGAATCCATCAGGCGGGTGGTCATGATGGAGGAGCTCAATCCCTGGGGCACTTCATTTTGATACCGGATGGCCTCCTCCAGCTGGTCATAATGGATGAGGTACAGGAGCGGAGCAAAAGTCTCCTGCCGAACCATGGGCAGGTCATGTGCCACCTCGGCGATGGAAGGCTGGACATAACATCCGCTTTCAAAACCGGGGCCTTCCAATTTTCCCCCTTCCAGGGCGAAATGGCCCCCTTCTTTTTTGACCTGGCTGATCGCCTGCAGGTAAAGGGATACCGCTTCCCGGTCAATCAGCGGCCCCATATGGTTGGCGGGATCCAGGGGATTACCGATCCTCAGCTTCCGGTATGCCCGGACCAGCTGGTCCCGGAAGGTTTCATATACTTTATCCTGGATGATCAGCCTGCGGGTGGTGGTGCAGCGTTGACCCGCGGTGCCGATGGCCCCGAAAAGACAGGCAGTCAGGGCAAGTTCCAGATTGGCATTTTCGGTGATGATGATGGCGTTGTTGCCGCCCAGCTCCAGCAGGGCCCTGCCCAGCCTTTGGCCCACGGAGGCACCCACGGCCTTTCCCATGCGCACGGACCCGGTTGCTGATACCAGGGGAATCCGGGGATCACTGGCCAGCCAATTTCCGGTCTCCCTTCCTCCTGCCACCATCGCGCAAATATTTTCAGGCATCCCGTTGTCGGCCAGGACCCGGGATACGATCCGGGTACAGGCCAATCCGCAAACCGGGGTTTTTTCAGATGGTTTCCAGATCACCGTATCCCCGCAAACCAGGGCCAGCATGGCATTCCAGCTCCATACCGCGACCGGGAAATTGAATGCGGAAATGATCCCTACAGGGCCCAGCGGATGCCATTGTTCGTACATCCGGTGTCCCGGCCTTTCGGAATGCATGGAAAGGCCATGGAGTTGCCTTGAAAGGCCAACGGCGAAATCGCAGATATCAATCATTTCCTGGACCTCTCCCAGACCCTCCTGGAGGCTTTTCCCCATTTCATAGGACACCAGCTTTCCCAGGTCCGTTTTCAGGGCTCTCAGGGATTCCCCGATCTGCCGGACGATGGCTCCGCGTCGGGGAGCAGGCACCATCTTCCAGATATCGAAGGCTTCCCGGGACCGGTTCACCAAAAGGTCATATGGGGCGATTCCAGGAACTGAAATCTCTATCATGAGGTTGCCATCCACGGGAGAAAAGGAGGAAATTTTTGGACCCTCCGCCGGAAGGGCCCCGGAATAGGGGAAAATCCCCTCTTCCCGGGCGGAAAGCCCGAAGGGGCGCAGCAGGTCGCCAATGGAAAAAGCAGGATCAGTATTGCTCATGGTCGCTGGGAAATTCCCGTTCCTTCACGTCCGAAATGTATTTTTCAGTAGCCTGTTTGATCTTGTCATAAAGATTCAGGTAACGGCGCAGGAACCTGGGCTGGAACTGCCGGGTGATCCCCAGCATATCGTGCATTACGAGCACCTGGCCATCCACCTGGTTGCCGGCACCGATTCCGATAATGGGTATGGTCACGCTCCGGGCCACCTCACCGGCCAGCTGGGCAGGGATCTTTTCCAGGACGATGGCAAAACATCCCGCTTCCTGAAGGAGCAAGGCATCTTCCTTGAGTTTAAGGGCTTCTACCTCCCCGGTCGCCCGGACCGCGTAGGTTCCGAATTTATAGATCGACTGCGGGGTCAGTCCCAGGTGTCCCATGACCGGAACCCCGGCCGAAATGATCCTGCGGACGGATTCGATGACTTCGGCCCCGCCTTCCAGCTTGATGGCATGCGCACCCGCCTCCTTCATGATCCGGATGGCCGAAACCAGGGCCTCCTTGGAATTGCCCTGGTAGGACCCGAAGGGGAGATCCACCACCACCAGGCATCTTTTGATCGCCCGGACTACAGAAGCGGCATGATAGATCATCTGGTCCAGGGTGATGGGCAGGGTGGTCTCATGGCCCGCCATGACATTGGAAGCGGAATCTCCGACCAGCAAGACGTCGATCCCGGCGTCATCGAAAATGCGGGCCATGGAAAAATCATAGGCAGTGAGCATGGATATCCGGACCCCTTCCGCTTTCAGGTTCTGAAGGGTATGGGTGGTGATCCTCTTGATTTCCTTGGGAGTGGCCATAGCCGGGGCTTGAAGCCTGACTGCCAGGCGTTCGCAAGTTCCGCAAAATATTCCTGAATTCAATGTCAGGGAACAGGGGGTTCCCGCAGGGGGAGGGTCGGTCGCAGTTCCTGGTACAAGGCATGGACCAGGCCGTCCACCAGGCCGATCCGGGGGACATAAATTTCACTGGCATCTGCCCACCGCATCACCGCCGCATAGACCTGGAGCGCCGGAACGATCACATCCGCCCGGTCTTCCCTCAGTTTATAAAGGTGGATCCGCTCCTGCAGGGAAATGCTGCCGAGCTCCTTGAGATAATCCTTGAGCATTTCCAGGGTCAGGGGTTTCCCTTCCTTTCTTTTGGATAGCGAGAAGATCTTGTTGATGTTTCCTCCCGATCCGATGGCAGTCACCGGGCTGAAATCCTTGACCTGGGCTTTGATGTAATCCTTCATTTCCTGCCAGAGTTCGTCAGTGACCCTGCCCTGGAGGATCCGGATCGTTCCGATATTGAAGGAAGTTTTGAACACCAGCCTGTTTTTGCTGAAAAAAGTAAGCTCGGTGCTGCCACCGCCCACATCGATATACAGGTAGGACCGTGTTTTATCCATTTGTTCCGCGACATGGTTTTCATAAATCAGGGAGGCTTCCAGGTTTCCGGATATGATCTGTATGTCCACCCCGGTCTCTGCCTTGACCCGCTGCAGGATTTCCAGGCCGTTCGAGGCATCCCGCATGGCGGATGTGGCGCAGGCCCTGAAAGCGGTGACCCCATAAATATCCATCAGGAGCCGGAACGCCTTCACCATGTTGATCAGGTGTTGTGCCTTTTCAGGCGGTATCATTCCCTTTTCAAAAACCTCAAATCCCAGCCGCAGGGGAATGCGGATCAGGTTCACCTTGGTGAAATCGGGTTGACCATTGGAGTCGGGGGAAATTTCGGAGATCAGCAGGCGGGCCGCGTTGGATCCGATATCGATGGCAGCTAGTCTCAATCCGCTTCGTATTTCTTTTGGGTAAGGTACTGGAAGATTTCCAGCTGGGAACGGATCTTCCGGCCTGACCGGGGCCGGTAGAAGTTGGCCTGCTGGTTATCCAGGATACGGGCCTTCACATTGTCATTGAGCTGGATCCGGAGGATATCGCCCAATTCCTGGGCGATCCGTTTGTCCAGAACCGGAGCGGCGGTCTCCACCCGGTGGTCGAGGTTACGCAACATCCAGTCGGCCGAAGATAAAAAAACTTTCTCTTTGCCGCGGTTATGGAACACGCAGATCCGGGCATGTTCCAAATATTCATCGATGATGCTGATGGCCAGCGGGGGATTCTTCCATTTCCGGTTTTCGGTGAGCATACAGCAGATTCCCCGGATAATCAGCCGCAGGGTTACCCCGGCCCGTGCTGCCTCATACAATTTCCGGATCAGCCTTTCATCTGAAAAAGAATTCAGCTTCAGGGTGATGATGGCCTCCTTATGGTTGCGGGCATTGCGGATCTCCCGGTTGATCAGCCTGATGAACTCCCTGCGCATCTGGGGGGGGCTGACCATCAGGGTTTTACAATCCCCGAGAAGTTTTTCATCCGGATTGGGATGTTCCAGGTAAGCGAAGATCCGGTTGATATCTGCGATGATATTCCGGTTGGCGGTTAACAGGCAATGATCTCCGTAATAGGTGGCCGTCCTTTCATTCAAATTGCCCGTGGAGAAGAAACCATACTGGAGGGTCTGGTTATTCACCCGTTTCTTGATCACAGCCACCTTGCAATGGACCTTCATGCCGGGAACCCCGATCAGCACCCGGGCTCCTTCCTCCTCCAGCCGGTTCTTCCAGAACAGGTTCGCCTCCTCGTCGAACCGCGCCCGGAGTTCCACCTGGGCGGTCACCTGCTTTCCGTTGCGCACCGCGTTGATCAGGGCGTTGACGATCCTGGAATTGCGGGCCAGGCGGTAAAGGGTGATTTTAATCGAGGTCACGTTGGGATCGATAGCCGATTCCCGGAGCAGGTCGATCACGGAATTGAAGGAATGATAGGGGAAATTGAGCAGTACATCCTGGCGCTGGATCACCTGCATGATGCTCGGGGCGTTCACCAGCAGGGGGTGGATTAAATGCCGCTTCCGGGAGCTGTATTCCGGAAATACCTGCTCCGGAAAGTTCATGAAATCCTTGAAATTATGGATCCGGTCCCCCGGGATCAGGTTGTCCTTCCGGGTCAGGTTCAGCCGGCGGATCAGGTATTCGAGGAGGTGGGGATCAATCTGCCGGTCATAAATGAACCGGACCGGCTTTCCCTTTTTGCGGTTCTTCAACCCCTTCTCCAGCTCCTGGATGATGTTGGTGGCAACATCATTGTCTATATCCAGTTCTGCGTCCCTGGTCACCTTAATGATGTGGGAGCTGAACAGGTCGTAGGAAAAATAGGAAAAAAGATTCGGCAGGTTGAACCGGATCAGGTCCTCCAGCAGGATGATATTGCGGTCCTCCGGCTTTCCGGGCAGGATGATGAATCGGGGCAGCTCGGCCGTGGGCACCTCGATCAGGGCGTATTTATGCCGGACGGAATTGTTGCGCCGGGCCAGGACCACAGCCATATAGATGGATTTGTCGCGCAGGACGGGGAAGTTTTCGATGCTTTCGATCATCAGGGGGATGATGTTGGGCCGGATTTCCTCGTTGAAATAATTGGTCACAAAGCGTTCCTGCTCCCGGTTCAGTTGCTTGTCCGTGCGGATGAAAATCCGGCTTTTGCGCAGGGTGCCCATGATCTCCTTCCAGATCCGGGAAAATTCCATCTGCTGCCGGATCACCACCTGCTGGATCTCTTCGAGGATCTTCCCGGGATTCAGTTCCATATGAACCCGGGCCGCTTTGCCGAAAACCACCATCCGCTTCAGGGTAGCCACCCGGACCCTGAAAAACTCATCCAGGTTATTGGAAAATATCCCCAGGAAACGGATCCTTTCGTAGAGTGGGACAGTCGGGTCCTTGGCTTCCTGAAGGACTCTGGCATTGAAGGAAAGCCAACTGATATCCCGGGTAATGGTCTTGCGCTTATGCGATGCCAATGGATGGGTTTAGGAGGGCAAATTTAACCAAGAATATGGAGCACTCATGTTAACAAAGCGATGCTGATGGCTCCCGGACGGGGAAAGACCGGGAGGCTGCAGGTAAGGGAACGGCGGGGCGGGGTACAAATTCGGGCCAATCGATTATTTTTAGCGGCAAAAGCCTTATGAAATATTCCCGTCTCAGCGGTCTGATCGCCTGTTTGTTGCTGATTGTCGCCGCTTTTCTGCCCTGGGTCACCATTGAACTGAATCGCCAGACCCTGACCGGGGTCCAGACCGGAGGGACCACCCTGGGGGAGCCGGGTTATGTTAACATCGTACTTTCCGCGGCGATCCTCGCCTGCCTGGGGATCAACCGGATCTGGTCTATCCGGCTCAACCTCATTTTTGCCGCCCTCCTGATCGCATACAATATCCGTAATTACCTCATTTTTACCCGTTGCGAAATGGGTTATTGCCCGAAAATGGAAGCTGGACTCTGGCTGACCCTGATTGCAGCAGTTCTGGTCCTGATCAGCTGCCTGCTTCCCTCGGACCCCAAAGATTTCAAAAAAGAGGAATGATCAGCGGAACAACCGGGCCACATAAAATGCGGCGGCGGCGGCAATGGCCCCGATCAGGGTGACCCGGAGGCCTCCCAGCCAGGGATTCTGGCCCGTTACCTTGCTCTTGAAAAATCCGAAGATGAACAGGCAGACCACCGTAAGGGCACAGGAGTATTTCAGGCCGGTGTGGGGATCGGCCTGGAAAAAATAGGGGCTCAGGGGGATCAGGCCGCCTACCGCATAGGACAAACCGATATTCATCGCGCTCTTTCGGGCCCTTTGAGGGTCCGGCTTCTCCAGGCCCAATTCGTATTTCATCATGAAATCCACCCATTTCTCCTTGTCCCGGGCCATCTCATCCACGATCCGGCGCTGGGTGTCATCGCTCAGGCCCATCCCCGCGAAAATGCCCTTCACTTCTTCCTTTTCCTTTTCGGGAACCAGCTCCACCTCTTCATATTCTCTTTTCAGCTCCGAGTTGTAATGGTCCATTTCGGTATTTCCTGCCAGATATCCTCCGAGTCCCATGGCGATGGAACCTGCGGCGATCTCGGCAATCCCTGCGGTGATGATGATCAGGGAGGAACTGACGGCCCCGCTGAGGCCTGCGGCCAATGCAAAGGGCACCGTCAGGCCGTCCGACATCCCGATTACGATATCGGTAAGCAGGCTGGAACTTTGGAGATGTCTTTCTTCGTGGATAACGATTTCCGTCATTTCAGGGATTTCAGGCTTTCCTCGATGATCCCGACGGCCTCCCCGACCTGCTCCCGGGTGATGATCAGGGGAGGGGCGAACCGGATCTTGTCCCCATGGGTCTGTTTGGCTAGCAATCCATGGTCTTTCAGGGAAAGGCAGAGGGACCATGCAGCCTCGGGATCCGGATGGCGGATGACCACGGCATTGAGCAACCCCTTTCCCCTGACCTCCCGGATCCTTGGATGGTGAAGCCCTTCCAAAAGTTGCCGGAAATATTTGCCCTGAAGGGCAGCGTTTTCAGCCATCCTTTCTTCAACCAGTACTTCCAGTGAGGCGATGGCCACCCTGCAGGCCAACGGGTTACCGCCAAATGTGGACCCATGGTCTCCGGGATGGATCACCCCCATTACGGAGTCATCAGCCAGGACCGCGGAAACCGGCATCATGCCCCCGGAAAGGGCTTTTCCAAGAATCAACAGGTCCGGCCTCACCCCTTCATGGTCGACTGCCAGCATCTTTCCGGTCCTGCCCAGTCCGGTCTGGATTTCATCGGCGATGAACAGTACCCGGGCATCCTGGCAGTATTGCCTGGCCTGGGCCAGATAACCGGCATCCGGCACGACCACTCCGGCCTCGCCCTGGATAGGTTCCACCAGGAATCCGGCCACATTCGGGTCTCCGAGGGCCTGTTCCAGCGCCTCCAGGTCATTGAAGGGGATGATCTGGTATCCGGTCATGAACGGACCAAACCCTTTTTTAGCCTGGGGATCCGTGCTGAAGGAAATCACATTGAGGGTCCTGCCGTGAAAATTTCCCTCGCAGGCAAGGATCACGGCCTTGTTTTCAGGGATCCCCCGGACTTCATAGCCCCAGCGGCGTGCGATTTTCAGGGCGGTTTCAACAGCTTCCACCCCGGTATTCATGGGCAGGACCTTATCGTATCCGAAAAGCCGCGTGATGAACCGGGCAAAGGGAGCGAACTGGTCGTTGTAAAAAGCCCTTGAAGTCAGGGTAAGCCTTGCTGCCTGGAGGTGCAGGGCTTCCAGGATCTTGGGATGGCAATGCCCCTGATTTACGGCCGAATAGCCGCTCAGGAAATCAAAATACCTTCTCCCTTCCACATCCCAGACATGAACGCCTTTCCCCCGGTTCAGGACCACCGGGAGGGGGTGGTAATTGTGGGCCCCATACTGGTCTTCCAGCTCAATATAATTGTTGTCCCGGGTTGGGGTGGTGCTGATCATGGTATCTGGCATTTTCTTTCCGGCGCACCCGGCAATCCGGGTGCCCAAAGCAGCGGGAAAAATTCCGGAGAATATCCAAAGGTATTACGAATGGACAACTTAACCATCATCGGCCCGGCCCCGCGATGCCTTACCCGGCAATCATTTGGTGGGAGGGAAGGCCGACGGAATCATAACGGTCCAGTTTGTCCAGTTCCAGGATCGTGGTTTGGCCATCCGTCGATTCCCGGAACATCATGACGAATTTTCCCCCGAAACGGATTTCACTGCCGGTATAGGAAGTGCTTTGCTGGACGGTAGAGGAATAGAGATGATCGAAGGCCCGCAGGGTGACCATCACCTCCACTTCAGCGGCCTCGATGTCTTTTTCGGAAAATCCGGAGATGGGACTGTGCTCATCAATGGGATGGACAATAGTCCAGTTCATGGACAGGGAATCGATGCGGGTCCGTTCCAGGGGAAGCGGATAAAATTTGAATACCGGTTTCCCGTGCTCCTCCAGGGTCAGGCCCAGGACGACCCGGATCTCGACATCCGTCAGGTGGTGGTGGTCCTTATAAGGCACCAGCCGGAACATGAGGGCAGTCCCCTCCCGATAGGGGGCGATCAGGGCCACATTGCTGAACCGGATATTGGCTTTGGGCCTTGTGAAACGTCCGTAAAACATGCCGG
>JANWKA010000022.1 GCA_025451655.1 Chitinophagaceae bacterium
CAAAACGAAGATGAACCTGGAAGATGTTTCTGTGGTTGAGAAGATCGCTGTCGAAAGTATACTGTTCGTGCACCCAGAGCCCGATCAGTATGGCTAGGGAAAGGCGGATGGGCCAGTCCTATGATGTTCAGCGACATGAATCCTTTGCCACGGGGCATGGACCTCCAGGCCGTCCTGAAATAATTGAGCAGCATATGCAGGTATTTGAGGCTCCCAACTTTGCCGCACCGGTCCATTCATGAGATCCGATTATGCATCAGGTGAATACAAAATCATACCCATCCTGTTCCCCGGATGACAATCAAAGGGATACGCTTGATAAACATCTTAAGGCTGTCCGGATCCGGACAACCGGTGCCCGGTTCCGCACAGGTTAGTATTCCATTGGGGATATAACTGCGTGACAATGAAACAGGAAAGAAATGGAATTATCCTTGAGGTAACGGCAGAGCGGGGCTCACCCGCTCAAACATTCTGTCCCATGTTGATGAACTATCTGAAGACGGCCTGGCGTAGCATCCTGAAAAGCCGTTTCTACACCCTGATCCATATTGCGGGCCTGGCCCTCGGCCTCACCGTGGGTCTGCTCATCCTGATCTGGGTCCAGCACCAGCTGAGTTTCGACGATTTTTTTCCCAACAGGGCGCAGATTTACCGGCTGGAAAATATGGGCGGAACCGGCAGCAGCCGGCAACTTTTCCCGGAGACCACGGCGGCGATTGCCACCGCGGCCAAACGGAATCTTCCCGAGGTGGCTGACGCGGTGCGGATTGATGATATCACCCACCCCCCGGTATTCCTATATCATGGCAAAAAATACCTGGAACCTGACCATGCGATGACCTTCATCGATCCCTCGTTCTTTTCGGTATTCGGCGTTGGGCTGATCCGCGGCAATCCCCGCAACCCTTTCCCGGACCTTCATTCCATGGTGATCACGGAGTCCACTGCCCGGAAATTCTTCGGCCACTCCGAACCCATCGGCCAGGTCATCTCCGATGACCACCAAGAGCAATTCACGGTCTCGGGGGTGATCCCGGATTTCCCCTCCAACTCCAGCATCCGCTATGACATGCTCATCCCCATGCAGCTGCTGAACTATTATGCATACGTGAAAAACACTCCGAGCTACAACGGAATCGGCCCGATCTTTTCCATGGATAACGACTGGGTGAACTTCTCCTACAATACCTACCTGCTGCTGAAAGGTCATCCCTCCATCCCCCTGCTGGAAAAAAAGCTCCGCGTCATCCACCTGCGGGGCAAACCGGACGACACGGATGTGGCCTATCTTCTGGAACCGCTCCGTAAGATGCACCTGTACAACGCCGACGGCAGCGACGGAGGGATCCAGACGGTCCGGATATTTTCCATAATCGCCATCCTCATCCTGATCATCGCCTGCATCAACTATGTCAACCTGTCCACGGCCAGGGCGATGCTCCGGGCCCGGGACATCAGCATGCGTAAAATCATCGGTGCCAGGCGGATCCAGCTATTCTTCCAGTTCATCCTGGAAACCGCCATCCTGTTCGCCATTTCCTTCATCCTGGCCGTAACGGTCATGTACCTGCTCATGCCGGTGTACAACGAATTCTCCGGGGAGCAGCTCCGCTTTGACCTCGCCAACGGGAGTCTGTGGCTATGCATCGGCGCGACCCTGGTGTTGACCCTGGCTCTTTCCAGCATCTATCCCGCCCTCCTGCTCTCCTCCTTTGAACCCATGCGGGTGCTCAAAGGACGGATCCGGGCCGGGCTTCGGAGCATCAGCTTCCGGAGGATCCTTGTGGTTAGCCAGTTCGCCGTGTCCATCGTCCTGATCATCGGTGTGCTGGTCATCGCCCGCCAGATGGATTTCGTGCGGCACAAGAACCTCGGATATGACCGCAGTCATGTATTCATCGTCTTTATTCCCAGGCTGGACCGGCATTACGATGCCATCCGCGCCCAGCTGCTGTCCAGTCCCGGTGTGCAGGACGTGACCCGGGCCGGCGACGTGATCGTGGATATCGAAAACTGGACTGGGGACAACGACTGGCCGGGGAAACCGGCCAATTCCACGCTGTTCATGCACCCGCTGCAGATCGACAAAAATTTCATCCCCTTCTTCGGCCTCCACATGGCCGAAGGCCGGAATTTTACCGGATCACCGGCGGATTCCGCGCGTTTTATCCTGAACGAAACTGCGGTCCGGGAAATGGGCCTTACCGATCCAGTCGGAAAAATGATCCGGATCTGGAAAATCCATGGCACCGTGATCGGGGTGATGAAGGATTTCCATTTTGAAAGCCTGCGCAAGAAAATCGAAGCCGCGTTTTTCATGTATGATCCTACCGATAGCTGGAGTCTCTATATTCGGTCCACACCCGCGGGAACCGCGCAGGCCCTGACCGCCGCCCACCGCATCTGGAAGGAGTACGGGGACGACAGCCCTTTCCGGTACAACTTCCTGGATGTCGCCTACGACAAACTCTATGCCTCCGAAGCCCATATCAGCTCCCTGATGGACATTTTTGCCGGGATTGCCATTTTCATTTCCTGCCTGGGCCTTTTCGCCCTGGCGACCTATACGGCCGAGGTGAGAACCCGGGAAATGGGCATCCGCAAGGTGCTCGGAGCCTCCGCATCCACCATCGCCGGTTTGCTGTCCAGGGAATTCATGAAACTGGTGCTGGCCGCCATCCTGATCGGGTCTCCGGTCGCCTGGTGGGTCATGAACAAATGGCTGCAGGGATTCAGTTACCGGATCCGGATCAGCGGCTGGATTTTCGTCGTGGCGGGGCTCGCTGGCATCCTCATCGCCGCCTTCACGGTCAGCTACCAGGCGCTCCGCACCGCCATGGCCAACCCGGTCCAGACGCTGAGAGCGGAGTGATGGGATTGCCCTGCCTGCCTGGGGAAAAATCGGGGAAGGTGCCGGAAAGAAACAGACAGGATTGAGACAGGGCTATGCCCGGGCGCGGTAATCCCGGGTCCACTGCGTCCCCGTCAGCGGCAGCACTCTTTGACGAAGAGTTGCTTGTAGACCCAAACGAGGGCTTTCCAGGATCTGAGCAGGATATATTTCATCTCCGGACCGCTCAGTGGTGATGAGCGATTTCGGTTCCCCCGGCCAGGTCGTAATGTCCTGCCCCCTGCACCGCTCCGCGAATGGCAACTTCCTCCACCGGCTGCTCCAGATTCAGTTCGGCCCGGGCTTCCCGCACGCCGGGACACTCGAAGGATGATCCTAAACGACAAATACAAATAATCCTTAAGAAATTGCTGGGGAGTTCAGTGGATCCTACCGGATTCGAACCGGTGACCTTTTCCATGTCAAGGAAACACTCTAACCAACTGAGCTAAAGATCCATCCCCGCTAAATTATGGAAATCCCCCCAAATCCGGACAGGGCTCATTGGGGCAAATTGTAGGGGTCAGTCACCTTTCTATTATTGTAATGGATCTGGGAAAAAGTGACCGTGCAGCCGTTGCCTACCGGGGATTGAGCCACAAATCCCAGGCGAACCTTCCTATGCATGGGAAAATTCAATTCCCGCACCAGGTACCAGGATTTTCCATCAGAGGATTCATACAAAAGGACCATGTCCCCTGTTTTGGCCATGCAGTAATAGACGTCTTCTGAACTCAGGGCAATGGAATTGCAATCATCGGAATAGGGGTCAGTCACCACCGAAACCACCCGGTTTTTCAGGGTATAATCCTTCTCGAACCCGAATTTGATATAATGAAGGCTGTCTGTGGCCAAAAGAATGGCACCGGCATCCCATTTTTGGCGAAACTGCACGGTGATTTTCGCAGATAGTACAAAATCCTGATCCGGGATAAAGGAGAGGAAGGGCGCATTGAAGATCGAGTATGAGTGATCTGCCGCCCGGTACATGTCCGTATGACCGGGGGATGTAATGATGATCGAACCTCCGGAATGGGTATAGGATTTCGGGGGATAAGCACCAAAGGACAGGGTCCTGGGAATCGGAATGCCTTGGTATTGCTGAGCCTTGGCGCTGGGAGACCAGAGGATCAGGGAAAGTAGGAGGATCCGGAGCATGGGATTGGGTTTGAAACCAAGATAAGGCACAAATGCAGAGGGGACAAGAGTTCCAGACAGGATGATTTTTTAAGGACATCCTGCAAAATTCGAAAGTTTCCACCGGGCCTCTCAATTTTTAAAATCCATTTCAAAATCTCGGTAAGAAATTTTCCAAGTAGTAATGATTCGGGTCTGTGATCCGGGTGCCTATTGGGGACCTCTGTTGAATCCTAAATCTTTGAATTTCAGGGACAGGAAGGAGGGATTCTGGCTATGGACGGAAAGGAGGAAATTCCTGATTCCATGAAGGGTACAAAAAAATATTCTGCCGAATTTTTACTGCGCATAGGGGGGCAACCCTTCATCCAGGAAAAGGAATTTCCGGGCAGCTGCCTACCTCCCCATAAAAACCATCAGGACCTGGACGTCGCTGGGATTGACCCCGCTGATCCTGCTGGCCTGGCCCAGGGTCCTGGGCCGGATCCGGGAGAACTTTTGCCGGGCTTCGGTGGAAAGGGAGTTCAGCCGGTCATAATTGAAATCCTCCGGGATATTCAGATCTTCCAGGGTACTCATCCGCTGGACAAGCTCCTTTTCCTTGTTGATGTATACCTCATATTTGATCTGGATCTCCGCCTGTTCCAGGGCTTCTGGTGGAAATGCCCGGAAATTTTCTTCCAGGATGGGGGAGCGGGCAGCCAGATCCGAAATTGCGATATCCGGGCGAAGCAGCACCTGGACAGCTTTCTGTGCCTGAGTCATGCCCGGAAGCCCGCGGGCTTCCAGCAATGGATTGACCTGGGATGGTTCCAGGTTGGTCTGGGTCAGAAGCGTTCGGATTTGGGCTACTGCCACCATTTTTTTCCTGACGGTTTCCATTCTTTCTGAGTCGGCCAGCCCAAGCTGGTGGCTGAAAGGGGTGAGCCGGATATCGGCATTGTCCTGCCGGAGCAGGGTCCGGTATTCCGCCCTGGAGGTAAACATCCGGTACGGCTCATCTGTTCCCTTGCTGATCAGGTCATCCACCAGCACCCCGATATAGGCCTCACTTCTTCGGAGCACTACCGGATCCAACCCATGCACTTTCTGGTGGGCGTTGATGCCGGCCATCAGTCCCTGGCATGCCGCTTCCTCGTAACCGGTGGTTCCATTGATTTGCCCGGCGTGAAATAGATTTTCTATCAGTTTGGTTTCCAGTGAGTTGCGAAGTTGGGTAGGGGGGAAGTAATCGTATTCTATGGCATATCCGGGGCGGAAAAATTTGCAATTCGCGAAACCAGGTACCTTCTTCAGTGCAGCATACTGCACTTCTTCCGGGAGGGAGGTGGAAAATCCATTGATATAGACCTCAACCGTATTCCATCCCTCGGGTTCGACGAATAGCTGGTGTCGGTCCCTTTCGGAAAAACGGTTGATTTTGTCCTCGATGCTTGGACAATACCGGGGCCCGACTCCCTGGATCCTGCCCTGGAACATGGGGGAACGGTCGAACCCGGTCTTCAGTAATTCGTGAACTTCGGGATTGGTATAGGTAATCCAGCAGCATTTCTGGTGATCCGGCAAGGGTTGTGGAAGGTAGCTGAATCCGGAAATCCTGGCATCTCCATCCTGGACCTCCATCAGCGAATAATCCAGGCTTCTGCCATCCACCCGGGGAGGGGTGCCGGTCTTGAGTCGGGCTGATTCAAAGCCCAGTTCAAGGAGTTGTTCCGTGATCCCGGTTGCAGCCCTTTCGGCAACCCGGCCTCCGGCGAATTGTTTTTCTCCGATATGGATTATCCCGTTCAGGAAAGTTCCATTGGTCAGCACTACGGCATTTCCCTGAATTTCATGACCCAGGCCTGTCCGGATGCCAGTGCACCTGCCCTCCCGGACGATCAGGCCCCGGACCATGTCCTGGTAGAAATCCAGGTTCGGGGTTCCTTCCAGCATTTCCCGCCAGATCTTGGAAAACAGCATCCGGTCATTCTGGGACCTGGGGCTCCACATGGCAGGGCCCTTGGACCGGTTCAGCATCCGGAACTGGATCAGGGACCGGTCGGAAACAATCCCGGAATACCCTCCCATCGCATCGATTTCCCGGACGATCTGACCCTTGGCAATGCCTCCCATGGCCGGGTTGCAGCTCATCTGGGCAATAGTTTGGAGGTTCATGGTGACCAAAAGGGTCCTGGATCCCATCCGGGCAGCTGCTGCCGCGGCTTCGCATCCGGCATGGCCAGCACCCACAACAATCACATCATATTTGGGAAACATGGGGCAAAATTAGGGCTTCGGTCGGGATGTTCCACGTGGAACATTATGGCGGGCAGGAGAAATCCGTAGCCAGGACCTCTCCCCCGTTGCCCCAGGGACTGATGGCAATACCGATCCGTTCATAGGCCGGGTTGAGCAGGTTTTTGCGATGACCCAGGTCCGGAACCCTCCAGTCAATTAATAAATCCAGGACCATTTGAAGGGGACTGCGGTTTACTCCGGAATAAAGGTTTTCCCCTGCGCAGGGGGTATGGATCCGGGCCATTCTTTCTTCAAAGCTCAGCCCTCCTGAAGAAACATGGCTTAGCCTCTTCCCGCCGGAATGGGCCAAATCCCGGGACATGAACCGGGCGACCTGCTCGAGTCCCCCGGAAGGAACCAAAAGAGGAAGGGAGTCCAGCTGGGCCAGGTCCGATTCCAGGCTTTGGACATAGGAGGGGTCGATCCTGGGGTCAGATTTCGAATAATCCAAAACATATTTCCGGAAAAATTGCTTCGGGTTGGCCCGGAGTTCATTAATATATCCCAGGACCATGGATTCCTCAGGAGAAAGCCGGATTTCCTGAGCCTGGAGGGGGAGTGCCAAACCCTGGATCAGGAGAAAGAACAGGATGGCATGTTCCACGTGGAACATGATCCTGTTATTGAAAATAAAGCCTGAGGTATTGATCTTCCTTCCTCCGGATGGTCTTTTTTTGGGAAGGAGTTTTATCCTGGTAACCGCAAAGGTGCAAAAGGCCATGAAAAATTACTCTATGTAACTCATTATCAAATGATTTCCTGAATTTTTCTGCATTTTCCCTGACCCGGTCCAGACTGATATAAATCTCGGCCCTGACCCCCTGTTCCTTTTTCCCCAGATCAAAACTCAGGATATCAGTAAAATCATCATGGCCAAGGAAAATCCGGTTCAACTCCAGCAATTCCTGGTCCCTGCAAAAAACGATGGAGAGATCCTTTAATTGCCTCTTTTCCCTGTTGCACAAAGAGTTAATAAACTCCCGGAGCCGGTTGCGGTCCCGGAGTACAGGGGCAGGGTCCGATTGGGAAAAACGGATAGCCATCAGGATCACGAAGTTAGGGATAAAAACAACCCGGTTTTGAGCTGTGGTGCCGGTGGCTTAAATTCGCCGGATGATTCGGTTATCTGAGCTTTCCCTTGGAGCCTCCGGCATCATCCGGCGCTTCGAAAATGACGAGATCCACCTCAAGCTCATGGAAATGGGCTGTGTACCAGGGGAAGTGGTCAGGGTGGAGAAAATCGCACCCCTGGGGGATCCCATATCGATCCAGGTTGCGGGCTACCAGCTCAGCCTGCGCAAAACAGAAGCCGAAAAAGTCTGGATAGACCAACTGGTTTCCATTCATTAATACATTGAAGATCAATCTGTTAAATTCAGGATTTACCCGCCTCCGCCGCCTTTCCCACACCCAAAAAGAATGTAACTTTGAAAAAAACTGAGCAGTTATGTACGGTGGGGGATATATTTTTGATGAACCGGACCGCAGGCAGGCAGCAGAGGAAAACGATCATGACCAGCCCGCCAGGTTAGGAGAATTTGAAGCCAAAATAGCTGC
>JANWKA010000023.1 GCA_025451655.1 Chitinophagaceae bacterium
TCGACGGGACAACCCAGGAAACCTACCAGAGTTACCGGGTCGGTGGAAACCTGGAGAAAGTGATCGAAGGGGCCCGTCGGGTGATCGAATGGAAAAAAAAGCTGCGCTCCCGCACCCCCTTCGTCATCTTCCAGTTTCTGGTCGTCAGGCCCAATGAGCACCAGATCCCGGAGATCCGCGAACTGGCCCTCCAGGTAGGGGTGGACCAGCTGCGGTTCAAGACCGCCCAGGTTTATAATTACCGGAATGGCAATCCCCTGATTCCCAAGATGGAACGGTATTCCCGCTACCGGAAAGACCCCGATGGGACCTACTCTCTTAAGAATCCAATGACCAATCATTGCTGGAAGCTTTGGCATGCGCCGGTGATCACCTGGGACGGGAAGGTGGTGCCCTGCTGCTTTGACAAGGACGCATCCCATCCCCTTGGGGATCTGAAGCAATCTTCTTTCTCAGGATTATGGAAGGGAAAGGAATACCGGGCGTTTCGAAAGCAATTGCTCCGGGGAAGGAAAACCATTGATATCTGCGCCAATTGCAGCGAGGGCACCCGGGTCTGGGGATGATGAAAATTACCGGACCGAAGCCTGCGTTAACAGGACGGTATCCGAGATTCCCGCCAGGGATGGCGGAGTTATGGATTCGATCACCCCCACATTGAGGGCAAAATAAATATCGGTGGTAGTCGCAAACCCGTTAAATCCCGGAAGCGGAAACGGGATGGTGTATTCCACTTCAATCACATTTTTATAGGTAACCCCGTTCACCACGGTGGTCAGTCCTTTGGCCTTGATGGAAAAATTGAAATAAGTTGCCAGCCCTCCGAGGAAAGTGGAATCCGTCCAGGTCGTCCCAACAGGCTGGTTGTCTTCCAGCATGGTCAGTTTCAGAGAGGAAAGGCCGGCCAGAGAGGGGACTCCAGGCAATCCGATAAAATTATAATTGCTTCCGGACCGGCTTACCAGGGTGGGTCCCAGGTTGGATTGTAGAACAAAATAGGTGGTTTGGTTGATGAGGGTGTCCTGACCCGTGACCGTCATGGTCAGCTGAAAGCTGGTATCCGGAAATCCGTTTCCCAGGAAGATGCTGTCCAGGTAAGCCACCCCCCCATATCCGGAAATGGTATCCAGTCCCAGGGAATCCAGGACATGGTTAAAGGCTGCAGTATCCGGATTATACCCCGCGGACACCTGATAGGTCCAGGTGGTTCCTGTAGTGGTTGGGAAATAAGTGCCGGTGTCGGTTGGATTGTTTCCGCCCTGGGAATGATTGCCGCCGGGTTCTATGCTATACTCTTTCTGGCAGGAAGCGGCGAGGAGCAGGGAAGCTGCAAACAGATAGTAAACCACACGCATAGGAACAGGGTTTTAGGGTCCATGGAAAATCCCGGTTTTGAAACGCCGGACCCGCATTCCTATTGTGTTCCCCAGTATTTCCGGGCAGGGAATGGGGTCACCAGGAAGGAATGGAGGGGAGTTTACTTTTCTTTTTTCCTGGCCCGGGTCATCCAGCGGATCAGTTGCCGGGCGAAGATCATTTGAAGGCCCTTGCGGACTGCTCCGGTAGCAAAGGACCCGGGACCGGCATTTTCCAGCACGCCTAAGGCCAGGGCTTTCAATTTCCCGGCCATGAAGGTCCATTTCAGGCTTCCTTCGGGGAAAACGCTTTCCAGGGCCATGGATCCAAAATGTTTCCGCAATTGGGTGAATTTCTGGTCGAGCTGGATTTCCAGGATCCGGCATTCGGCTTTAAGCCGGATCTTTTCCTGTTCCAGCGACTGGAAATCAACCACCCGGATTTTCCTGGATTCCCTCATTTCTATGAATTATTGGATTGATTCTGCTGTTCATCTTCCTCCTCATCATCATCGGTATCTTCCACCAGGACTCCAAGGATCCGGTCCATCACAGGCTTTTGGATCATGGACTTGCGGAAAATGACCAAAATGGCCAGCAAAATGGCAAAAATTCCGGTGGAAATCAGGAATCCGATGGCATTGCTTCCGGTCACGGTACCCATCCAGAAACCGACCACCATCCCCAGGAATATAATGATGAAAAAAGCCAGAAGGGATGCCAGGATCAGGGAGAAGAACAGCCCGAGCGCCCGGGAAATTTTACCGGCAGCCTGGAGCCGGACCAGGTCCACCCTGGCCCCGAAGTAATCCTTAAGAAGTTCCCTGGATTCTTCGAAAAATGTCCGGAAGTTATTGTCCATCCATGGTTTTTTCCAATTTCCCCTCCCCTGCTTTTCCTTTGGAAGCCAACTTACCGAGGATTTCCTTCCCTTTGTCCAGCTGTTCCCCGATCTCTTCGCTGATTTTTCCCGCTTTATCCTTGATCGTTTCCAGGAATTCCTCCCTTTTGTCAGAATTGATGAAATACCCGATGGCCATTCCCACTGCTGCACCGAGAATGAATGTAGCTAACTCTTTCGATTTGTTACTCATATATTAAAATTTTAATGTAAAATAAATTGACAGGCAATTCAACGGCTCCCAATGGTGCCGGTAATCAAAGAGGCATTTTTCATGCCAGTTTGATCCGGCCAGCGGTTTTTGATATTTTTGGAACAATAAAAATAAATCGGTTCATCTTTGGCGAATGGGTTACCTGGATACTGACCGGCTGAAGCAGGTCTTCTTTCTTACCATCATCATCCTCCTGGGATGCCTGCTGTTCTGGAGGAGTTTTGAGTTCCTCCCCGGGTTTCTGGGCGCACTGACCTTATATATTCTGGTCCGACCCCTCCTTTTCTTCCTCGTACACACCCGGAAATGGAACCGGATCCTGACCTCGGTCATGCTGATGATTGGATCCTTCATCGTGATCCTTGTGCCTATCGGCCTGATGGTCAATATGCTTTCCTCCAAGGTTGGCTATATCGCCTCCCATTCCTCGGAACTGATCGCCTCCATCAAGCAGATTGGGGATCATGTCCGGTTGAAGACGGGGCTTGACCTCCTTTCCAATGCCAATGTGGACAAGGTCCAGGGCTCCATAGCGAGTTTCCTTCCCCAATTCCTGGGTGCCACCTTCAACACGGTGACCACGATCCTGGTTATGTATTTCTTCCTGTATTTCATGCTAACGGGAGGGGAAAAGATGGAGGCCTCCCTGATGGAATATATCCCCCTCAAAAATGAAAACCTGGGAAAGCTGGGAAAGGAAATCAAGGGCATGGTGATTTCAAATGCCGTGGGCATTCCCCTTCTGGCCATTCTCCAGGGAATCTTCTCCTTTATTGGTTATTCCATCTTCGGATTGAATGGCGCCCTGTTCTGGGCCGTGATCACGGGCATCATGTCCGTATTGCCCATGGTCGGATCAGCCTCTGTCTGGGTGCCCATTGCCATATACCTGATCATTTCGGGTCAAACATGGCATGGGGTGGGGCTCGGGATTTACGGAATCGTGATTATAGTTAACCTGGACAATGGCTTCCGGCTTTTTTTTCAGAAAAAAGTAGCGGATGTCCATCCCCTGATCACCGTATTCGGGGTGGTAGTTGGTGTGGAATTGTTTGGATTTGTCGGACTGATCTTCGGCCCGCTGCTGATATCCATCTTCATCCTGCTTTTGCGGATCTACCGCGACGAATTTATGAGCCCCAGGGGGGAGATTGAAGTGATCAGGAAGTGAATTTCCTGTAATAATGGCTGGATTCAATATACCCGGCGACCGCGTCAGGCAGGAGGTACCGAATCGATTTCCCTTCCCGGATCAGCCTCCGGATCAGGCTTGCTGAAATGTCGAGCAGCGGTGCATCCAGGACCCGGATGGTCCCTGAAGCCGGGGGCCTGATTTCATGGCCCGTTCTCGCGTAAACATAAATAGGATAATTTTTAAGCAAATACTCCGAATTCTTCCATTTCCCCAGGTTTTCAAGGCTGTCGCTACCCATAATCAGGGAAAAATGATGATCCGGGCATTTCTCTCCCAAATAAGCCAGGGTATCCACAGTGAAGGACGGCCTGGGCAATCCGAACTCGATATTGCTCGCTTTGAGCCTGGGTTCATCCCCTACCGCCAGTTCGGCAAGATGATACCGGTCATATTCGTTCAACAGGGTAGCTGAAGGTTTCAGGGGATTCTGCGGGGATATGATCAACCAGACTTTTTCCAGCCCGGTATTATATGCCGCGAAATTGGCTATAATCATATGACCGGTATGCACCGGGTTAAACGATCCGAAAAAAAGCCCTATCTCCATGGGAAAGCATTCCAGCCTCTGTAAATTTAGCGAAATTGCTTCACGGGGAAGAAGCTGCCCGGTACTGGAATGGAGAGAACTTATTTACATTTGATGCCCGAAAGCCTCCTTAGCTCAGTTGGTCAGAGCAGCTGTTTCGTAAATAGCAGGTCGAGGGTTCAAATCCCTTGGGAGGCTCCTAAATAAACTTAAGAACTAATAATCCCGCTGATTTTCATTAGTCAGGGGTTTTGCATTTTAAGGAAGGCACTCATTATTTGCCTCATAAAGGTGTACAAAAAGGGGACAACCCCAAATTTCAAAGGGGACATACTTTTCAATCAAACCCTTTCCCACTAAGGATTTCATAATTCTAATATCCTACTTCGTCTCTCCAGAGGAGGTTAAAACTATGTATTTATGGAAAACAACATCAAAATCCTCTTTTGGTTAAAAAAGAACCGCAAGAATAAGAAAGGGTTGATGCCGTTAATATTGAGGGTGACCTTTTCTAACACCAGGAAAGAGATTTCAACAGGGTATTTCATTAATCCAGAGATCTGGAATGCCCATAATTGTCTCCTGAGAGGTAAAAGCCAGGAAGCTATTCAAATCAATACCTATATCAATGCTACCAAGGTTAAATTAATCAAATTGTACAATGATGCTTTAATGGTGGGAGATTTCAGCTTGGATTCCATAATTGCGAAGTTCCTGGGCAAGAATAATAACCTGGTCACCTTAATGCAAGCAGTATACCATCACATTGAATATTTCAAAGCCAGAATCGGTACTATATATTCCAAGTCCACCTTCATGACATACCTGCTGACTGAAAACAGGCTGAAATCCTTCCTGAAGGACCAGGATGGTAAAACCGATATCCGGCTTAAAGATCTCAAACTGGAATTCATCCAAGGATTTGACCTGTACCTAAGGACTGTATTCCATAATGAGCATAATACGATCGTAAAACAGTGCAAAAACCTGAAAAGGGTCATAAATATGGCTATAGAGAACCAATGGCTGGAAAGGAACCCTTTCATCGGATTTAAATCTAATTTCAAAGAAATCGATCCCGTATTCCTCTCTCAACAGGAACTGGATTTGATTGCCCATAAGGATTTTGTTAATAAACGCCTGGAACGGGTGAGGGATTTATTCATCTTCCAGTGTTATACTGGTTTTGCCTTCGCTGACATGGCTAAACTTAAAACCGGGGATGTTTCCGAAGGAGTTGATGGGGGTCCGTGGATCATTATCAGAAGGAAAAAGACTGATAAGCGGTCTGCTTTCCCTCTATTGGCTCAAGCACTGGCTATTATTGATAAATACAAGGATTATGAGGCCACTGGTAATAGGTTGCTACCTACCCACAGTCCTCAAAAGTTTAATGCATACCTGGATGAACTCGCTGGGGTATGCAATATTCATAAACATCTCACGTCCCATTTGGGTAGAAGAACCTTCGCCACTACCATAGCTCTTGCCACAAATCATTAAGTATTTCTCACCCTGTTGCAGTTGCAAATGTTGCAGCTGTTGCAAAAACCACCCAAAATGGAACAACTAATCATTAAAAATCACGTACCCTACCGGGAAGATATCCCGGAATCCGAAGGTTTATCAACCGAAAGACCCTTTATCCAGGCCAATACGGTGGAAAGTTCCTTGAAGGAGATAAGGGATTACCATATCATCCCCGTGTTTACCAAGGATAATGAGCCAGTAATAAGCCATGCAGACTTCATCGAAATCACAGGGGAAGTGGTATCTGAGATATTCCACGCAGAGGCAATTTTAAAGCCCAATATCAGGCTTTCACACCCCATAAAGGGCAGAATACCAGTGGCTAAGGATAAGCCAGCCTGTGAACTGGAAGACGATGAAAAGACCCTATATTGCATATTTCGGACCAAAGGGTACCAGTGATTCCGGACCAAAGGGGGCCAGTAAAGGGATGCAGAAAAACGCAAGGTTAATTTCTACCATTTGACCGTTTTTTTGTTATCCTGGAGTAAAGGCAA
>JANWKA010000024.1 GCA_025451655.1 Chitinophagaceae bacterium
AACAATTTTTGCTTTTCCTGGAGAATTTTTTCCAGTTTGCGCAGCGGCTTGAATCCTTCCGGAAGTTTCATCATGCCTTCAAAAATGGTCTCCAGCTGCTCCCGGGAAATCGCGGTATCCGGGGATCCCCTGAAATCCCCGGGGGCCGCGGTTCGCAGGGCCTGCCACCACGCTTCCGGCTTCTGGACGGAATAGGCCAGTGGATGCTGCTTCACTTCATCCAGGCGGTTTTGCAACTGTTCCCAGAAGTGCTTTTCCATTTCCCGGGCCAGCTCGGCATCCAGGTCACCCGCATCAATCAATTTCCTGGAATAAACCTCCCTGGGATTGGGATGCTTTTCAATGATCGCGTAGAGTTTGGGCTGGGTGAACTTGGGGTCGTCCCCCTCATTATGGCCATGGGTACGGTAACAGACCATGTCCAGGAAGATATCGCTGTTGAATTGCTGGCGGTAACGGACCGCAAGCTGGGCGGCCTTCACCACGGTTTCGGCATCGTCCCCGTTCAGATGGAGGACCGGAGCCTGCACCATGGCAGCCACCGAGGTGCAGTAATCCGAAGACCGCGCATCATCAAAATCGGTTGTGAACCCGATCTGGTTGTTGATCACGAAATGAATGGTGCCCCCGGTATAATACCCCCGCAGGTCACTCATCTGGAGCACCTCATAGGTCACCCCCTGTCCTGCCAGGGAAGAATCCCCATGAATCAGGATGGGCAGGATCCGGTCGAAATCGCTTTCATAGATTACGTCAGCCTTGCTCCGGGCAAATCCCTCCACCACCGGGTTTACGGCCTCCAGATGGGAAGGGTTTGGACAAAGCTGCAGGTTGATCTGCTTTCCTCCGTAGGTGGTGATATCACTCCGGAAACCGAGATGGTACTTGACATCGCCCGTACCCATGGTGGTGTCCTCAGGAGCCGCATTGCCTTCAAATTCATTGAATATCTGCTCATAGGTTTTCCCCAGAATATTGGCCAGGACATTCAGCCGGCCCCGGTGGGCCATCCCGATCACGGCCTCCTTCACCCCCAGCTCCCCAGCAGTGTTGAGGATGGCATCCAGGGCCGGGATGGTGGTTTCCCCGCCTTCGAGGGAAAACCGCTTCTGGCCGATAAATTTGGTATGGAGGAATTTTTCAAAAATCACTCCTTCATTGAGCTTGAGCAGGATCCGCTTTTTCAGCTCCAGGGGAACCGGCTGCATCATGGTGGTCTCCAGCTCCTGCTGGAGCCAGGCCTCTTTCCGGGGATCGTTGATATAGGTGAACTGGGCTCCCAGGGTTGCGGTATAGCACCGCTTCAGGAATTCCAGGATGTTGCGCAGCGTGGATTTCCCCAGGGGGGTAAAATTCCCGGCATGGAATTCCCGGTCCAGGTCTTCTTCAGACAGCCCGAAATATTCCAGGTCCAGGTTGGCATGGCGGTCTTTGCGTTCCCGGATCGGATTGGTCCTGGAAAGCAGGTGTCCTTTCCTGCGGTAGCTGCTGATGAGGCGGTATGCCCCGATCTCTTTTTGGATTTGCTCCCCGGTTACCGGGGCGGGTACCGCTTTGGAGGAAGGAGTTCCTTTGCCGTTCAGGCTGCCTATGGCAAAATCAAAACCCTGGAAAAAACGGGCCAGTTCCGGATCTACTGATCCCGGGTCCTTCACGTAATCCCGGTACATCGATTCAATCACTGCCGGGTGCGCACTGGTGACAAAAGAAAAATCCTTCATGGTATCGGGCCCCCGGCAGGTACGGATCTGGCAGCCGGGAAGCCGGTTTGGAACGGAATGCAAATATCGTTTGTTTTGGCCATACCCCCGCGCCAGCTCCCTGTCCGGGCCGGAAAGAATGATCCGCCGCCGGCTCCCCCCGGAGGCCCGGGGGAAATGCCCCAGAAAAGGATATATATAATATAATTTCCCAATAATTTACATTCCCAAGACTCCGGGCCCTCCGGGGTAATCGAATTTCAAGTAATTTGTGGGGATAATTCTGATCCATGAAAAAACTCCTGGGGATCCTGGCTGGTTTTTCCCTTTTCTACGGACCCTCCTGCACCAAACCTGCTTCCGGCAATGGCAATGGCCTTGAATCCGATTCCACATTCAACGTGGCCAATACGGCAGCCCAGGTGGAAATGTATTACGACGATCCCCTGACCATCCTGCTTCAGGTCAGCACCGGGCCGGATTCCGGCAGTTTTTACCGGACCAGCTCCGGGGAAGTTTCCGCCTGTACCAATATCACCATGGTACCCGCTGACACCACGACCTATCCCAAGACCATCACCATGGATTTTGGAAACGGCTGTGTGGGACCGGATGGCCGGGAAAGGTCCGGAAAAGTGGTGGCCACGCTCAGCGGAAAGATTAACATTCCGGGATCCACCATGAACATCACCCTGACCAATTTCTCCATTGGAGGAATCAGAATCTCCGGAAACAGGCTGCTCACCAATGTTTCCATGAACGACACGATGCGGCTGACCTCGGTGATTCATAACGGTCTGGTGTCCCAGCTGACCCGGTACGATCTGGATTATTCCGACAGCCTCTTTCTGAAGGAACTTCCAGGGATGTCGGGAGAACCTCCCACCTATACCATCGGGGGTACGGGCTATCTCAACCTGGGATATGGCGACCCCGTCCTGATCCAGATCACCCAGCCTCTGGTTCGGGTGATCACCTGCAAATATTTCATTTCCGGCCAGTTTGGAATTCATCAGGATGCCCATTCAGCCACCGTGGATTTCGGACCCGGGCTTTGTACCGGGGTGATCTCCATCAATGTGAACGGTCAGAGCGCCCAGACCACCCTTCCGGATTAAGCTCAGCCAATCCCGGAGGAAATTTGTATCTTTGCCCCCCAAACAGCAGGCAATCATCAACTTATTCATTTACAATGGCTAATCACAAGGCAACCCAAAAGGATGTCCGCCAGAGCAGAGTCCGCAATGAGCGGAACCGCTATTTTGGAAAAACCGCTCGCAATGCCGTCCGGGAACTGGAACTGATTGAGGACCCCAAGGCTGCTGCCCAGGGGCTTCCCAGGGTGATCTCCATGATCGACAAGCTGGCCAAAAACCATGTGATTCACAAGAACAAGGCAGCCAACCTGAAAAGCCGGCTCGCCAAAAAGATCCTGGCACCCGCCGCAAAATAATTTCGGACCCGGTTCATCCTCCCTTCTTTTCCCTTTTTTCTTCAGTCCCGCCGGCATTTGCCTGATGAACCGTATTTTGGGCCGGTAACCTCCTTTATGCTCCAACGCTCCGCCCTCATCCTGGGAATCGGCCTGCTGTCCTGTTCCGGATATGGCCAGAACCTCATCACGCCATTTGAGAGGTCTGGCGGCACCGCCACGGCAACTTACCTGGAAGGGATTTCCTGGTGGAAGACCCTGGCGGCATCCTATCCCCGGAAAATCCGCATGATGACCCTGGGCAGCACGGACAGCGGGGAACCCCTCCGGCTGGTGGTCCTGTCTCCGGGAGGGGATTTCGATTTCAACGCTCTGCATGCCGCCGGCGACTGCATCCTGCTGGTCAATAACGCCATCCATCCGGGAGAGCCGGACGGGGTGGATGCCAGCATGCTTCTGGTAAAAGATCTGGCCGATGGAAAACAGGTCCTCCCCCCGAAAGTCATCCTGGCGATCATTCCCTTTTACAATATCGGAGGCGTGCTGAACCGGGGCTCCTTCAGCCGGGCCAATCAAAACGGGCCGGTAGCTTACGGATTCCGGGGCAATGCCCAGAACCTGGATCTGAACCGGGATTTCATCAAATGCGATTCGCGCAATGCGCGCTCCTTCGCCCGGCTTTTCCATCTCGTGAACCCGGATCTCTTCATCGATAACCATGTCAGCGACGGGGCGGACTACCAGCATGTGATGACCCTGCTGACCACCCAGCATGACAAGCTCGGACCCGTCCTGGGTCCCTACCTGAAGAACCGCCTGGAGCCAGCGATTTACGCCCTGATGAAACAAAAGGGGTTTGAACTGGTCCCCTATGTAAACGACCCGGCAGCGGGACCGGACAGCGGCTGGAATGAATTTTACGATTCGCCCCGGTATTCGACGGGATATACGGCGCTTTTTGCGACCATCGGATTCATGCCCGAAACCCATATGCTCAAGCCCTTTGACCAGCGGGTCAAATCAGTGTATGCGCTCATGGCATCCTTCATCACCTATATGGGCGTCCACCGCGAAGAAATCCTCAGGCTCCGCCGGGAAGCGATCCGGGCAACCGGGATCCAGGCGTTCTTTCCCCTGGACTGGGAGGTGGACCGGACCCGTCCGGATTCCATCGATTTCAGGGGATACCAGGCGACCCGGATGCCCAGCCAGGTTTCCGGATTTCCGCGCCTGTATTATGATCATAGCCATCCCTATGAAAGAAGGATTCCCTTTTATGACAATTACCGTGTGGTGGATTCTGTGGCAAAACCTGCTGCTTACATCCTCCCCCAGGGATGGTGGCAGGTGATCCGGTTGCTCCAGGACAACGGGGTGGTGATGCACCGGTTCTCCCGGGATACCCTGCTTCAGCTGGGCTGGTACCATATCGACAGTTACCGCAGTGCTCCTGGCCCCTATGAAAAACATCATCTCAATGTTGCAGTAAAGGTTACGGAACAAGTCGGGATGATCCGGATTCTGAAAGGGGATTATTTTGTGCCCATGGACCAACCCGCAAACCGCTACCTGGCCGAAGTGCTGGAACCTGAAGGAAAGGATGGATTTTTTGCCTGGAATTTCTTCGATGCCATCCTTCAGGAGAAGGAAGGGTATTCCGCTTATGTGTTCGAGGACCGGGCCGCAGCCTGGCTGGATTCCCATCCCGCCCTGCGGGATTCCCTGGAAAAAGCAAAGGCTGCTGATCCAGGCCTTGCTTCCAGCGGTCCGGCCCAGCTATCCTGGGTATACCACCATTCCCCCTGGTTCGAGCCGGAATACCTCCGGTATCCGGTCTACCGGTATGAAGGATCCCTGGAAGCGGCGAAAGGATTATTTACGGTTCACTGATCCGGAACCGGTCACCTGGACATCCGTCCTGGGATCCCCGGTATAGTTGAGGTTTCCGGATCCCATGATCCTTGCTTTCAAAAGAATGCTGCAATTCACCTCTGCATTACCGCTGCCCAGGATTTGGGCATCCACCTGCTCCGATTGTAGACCAGAGCCATGAATATTGCCACTTCCGGTGATGTTGGCCTTCAGGTCCCTGGTCTGCCCCGAAAGCATCAGATCTCCCGAACCGGACACATCCACATCGGTCTCGGGGCAGTTCAGGTTGAACTTCATCGTCCCGGAGCCGGCGATTCCGAAGTGGATGGGCCCGTTTTCTTCCATTTGGTTCTGGCCCGTGATATCGCCGGAACCGGCGAGATTCACGGCGCGGATATCATCAGTGGTGACATAAACCCTGATTTCCTTTTCCGGGTCCAGCCAGATGCCTGGTCTGGTTTTAATCTCCAGGCGGTCTCCGGTCACCACGGTTTCAATATAGGGCATCAAATTGCTTTCGGCCTGAATTTCGATGGGACTCCCGGTCCCGCGCGTTACCAGAACATTCATGGAACCCGACAGGGTGATCTCATGAAAGGGAGGAACCTGGCGATGGATGGTGGTCATATTCCCGTTACCGCGGATCCGTTCCATGCAGGAAGACAGGCAGGCCGCGCAAAGGATCAAAAGGACGGAGGCAGCAGTTATTTTTCTGATTTGATACATGGACCGGATTTTATGGGGGTTTAACCTATCTCATTTTACGACTTTTTTCCTGAACCCGGGATGCGGATTATCGGCTAAATTTGCCCCCGAATGCACGAAAAGATCCTCATTGTGGATTTCGGGGGCCAGTATACCCAGCTGATCGCCCGTAAAGTCAGGGAATGCCATGTGTTCTGCGAGATCCGGTCCTGCCATAAACCCCTTGAGATTGAACCGGATGTAAAGGGAATCATCCTTTCGGGCAGCCCCTATTCGGTCAACGACCCAGCCGCCCCGGGAGCCGATATCCAGGCGATTTCCAGAAAAGTTCCGGTCCTGGGCATCTGTTACGGAGCCCAGCTCATCGCCCGCAACTTCGGTGGGGAGGTCGCCAAAAGCAACCTCCGGGAATACGGGAGGGCGAATATCCAGCCTCTCGGGGCCGGTAATCCCCTGCTGGAAGGAGTGACCCCGGGCACCCAGGTCTGGATGAGCCATGCCGATTCCATCATCCGGCTGCCTGAAGATTTTGAGATCATCGCCACCACCCCTCAAATCCCGGTAGCTGCATTCCAGGGTCAGGGAGCGGGCGGTCCGGGGATATATGGGCTCCAGTTTCATCCGGAAGTATCCCATTCACACCAGGGAATCCTGATCCTTTCCAATTTCCTCCTGCGGATCTGCGGATGTTCCGGCAACTGGACTCCCGCTTCTTTTGTCGCTGAAACCGTTGCCTCCATCCGGGACCAGGCCGGGGACCGCAAGGTGGTGATGGCACTCAGCGGAGGGGTGGATTCCACGGTCGCTGCCACCCTGATCCGGCAGGCCATTGGGGACCGGCTTTATTGCATTTTCGTGGATAATGGCCTGCTGCGCAAAGGGGAATTCCGGCAGGTCCTGGATTCCTACCGGCAGATCGGTTTGAACGTGAAGGGAGTGGATGCCCGGGACCATTTTTATGCCGGTCTTGCCGGGAAGGTTCTTCCGGAGGAAAAGCGCAAGGCGATCGGCCGGACCTTCATCGAAGTTTTTCAAAAGGAAGCCGCAGGGCTCCAGGGGATCTCCTACCTTGGACAGGGAACCATTTATCCGGACGTGATCGAATCGGTTTCCGTCAACGGCCCTTCCCAGACCATCAAATCCCACCATAATGTCGGCGGCCTTCCCGAAAAAATGCACCTGGAACTCCTCGAACCCCTGCGTTATCTCTTCAAGGATGAAGTCCGGAAAATTGGCAGAGAAATTGGAGTAAGCGGGGAGTTCCTGGGAAGGCACCCCTTTCCCGGACCAGGTCTTGGGATCCGGATCCTGGGCGAAGTAACCGCCGAAAAGGTCTCCCTGCTCCAGGAAGCGGATGCCATTTATATCCGCCTGCTCCGGGAAATGAATCTGTATGACCAGGTCTGGCAGGCCGGAGCGATCCTGCTTCCCGTCCAGAGCGTCGGGGTGATGGGAGATGAAAGAACCTATGAATATACCGTGGCCCTGAGGGCTGTAACCTCCATCGATGGCATGACCGCCGACTGGGCCCGGCTTCCCTATGAATTTCTGGCCCGTGCATCCTCGGAGATCATCAACCAGGTGCGTGGTATCAACCGGGTGGTTTATGATATCAGTTCCAAACCACCGGCCACCATTGAATGGGAATGATTCCCGGACCAAAAAAATTCCATGCGAAGACCCCTTTGGGTTGTATTGACCCTGATTTTGCTGGCCGGGATTGGCGGCTGCTCCCTGTTTCGGGCTTCCCACCGGTCCGGTCCACCGCTCCCCCGACCGCCTGAAAGCCACCATCCCGAGACTGCAGCCAGGGAGGGTGAAAAGGCGGCTCCCTTCAACGTCCCCATTTTCGCGACCCGGGAAAGGCTGCCTTCCTATCATGTGGCCATTTTCACCCCGCTCTATCTGAACCATGTCGGGGATACCATCGCTCCTGCGAATTTCCCCCTGATTGCCCGGACCGCACTGCCCGGCCTGGAATTCTACGAAGGAATTCAAATCGCGCTGGATACCCTCCGGGCCGAAGGGTACCGGCTGGACGTGGATGTCTATGACACCAAATCCGAAAAGCCGGGGCTGGATGAAATTCTGAAATCTCCCTCGATGGATTCCGTGAACCTGATCCTCGGGTCCGTAAATCTGGCTGAGTTCAGGGTGCTCAGCGCGTTCGCCCGCAGCCATCAGGTGAACTTCATATCCGTGACCTATCCCAATGACGGGGATCTCTCAAATGATCCCTTCCTGGTGATTTGCAACAGTACCCTGCGCACCCATTGCGAGGCGATAGAGCATTATGTCCAGCAAAATTTCGGAAGGAACAAGGAAATCCTGCTATTCTACCGCAACACACCGCAGGAGAAAAGGACGGCTGGTTATATCCTGGATGCCTGGAAAAATGATCCCGGTCCAAAAACGCAGATCCGGGAAGTGGAATGGACGGATTCTGTTTCCGGCCGGGAACTCTCCTCCCACCTCGTGCGGGAGAAAAACAACATTTGCATCGTTACTTCCCTGAATGAATCAGCTGCCAGAAACCTGACTTCCAGGCTGGCCTCCCTGACTCCGGCTTATGAAATCAACGTGATGGGGATGCCCAATTGGGACGGGATACGCGATTTCTACGGACCGGCATACCGGGGAATTGCCATTTTCTATTCCACCCCTTATTATAACGAAAAAAAGGACCGGTATAGCGATTACATCACGGCTTCCTTTTCCGAAACCTACCGGGTCAGGCCTACCGACATGGTCTTCAAGGGGTTTGCGGCCATGTATTATTTCTGCGGCCTGATGCGCCTGGACGGAATTTATTTCAATCCTTATATCAATGATTCCCGGTACCAGACCATCACTCCCTTCGATTTCGAACCGGTATACCATCATCCCGGGAGCCTGACCCCGGATTATTTTGAGAACAAATACCTGTATTTCATCAAGATTTTTGATGGCGGGACCTACAAGGCTGGCTAATTCAGGCCAAACAATCCCTTATTGAGCAGCAGCAGGGTTTCCTTTTTGCGGGAGCCCGGGATCAACAGGGAGATATTATGCCGGCTTCCCCCATAGGAAATCATCCGCAGGGGTATGGGCGCCAGCACGGAAAATATCCGGGCCAGGATTTCGGGGGTGGATGCCACTTCGTTGCCCACGATGCTGACGATGGTCTGGTCCAGGTCCTGTTCCACTGTCCCCCAGGGTTCCAGGTCCGCCAGGATGCTGCGGAGCTGGGAGGTATTGTCAATGGTAACCGATACCGCAACCTCGGAAGTGGTCACCATATCGATCGGAGTCCTGTATTTTTCAAACACCTCGAATATTTTTCGAAGGAACCCATAGGCCAGCAGCATCCTTCCCGACTTGATCCGGATCGCGGTGATCCCGTCCTTGGCCGCGATGGCCTTCACGCCATCGCCGCTGGGCTGATCGGTGATCAGGGTTCCCCGGGCATCAGGCTGCAGGGTGTTGAGCAGCTTGACAGGCACGTTAAAATGCTGGGCTGGCCAGATGGACGCCGGGTGCAGGATCTTCGCTCCGAAATAGGCCAGTTCTGCTGCTTCCTCGAAGGAAAGCTGGTCGATGGGAAGGGTGGTCCCCACCTCCCGCGGGTCATTGTTATGCATCCCGTCGATATCGGTCCAGATCTGGATCTCTGCGGCGTTCATGGCTGCTCCGATCAGGGAGGCCGTATAATCGCTACCCCCTCTTTTGAGGTTATCGATCTCCCCGCGGGAGTTGCGGCAGATATAGCCCTGGGTGATGAAGAGTTTTTCTCCCTTGTGCCTGGAAAGCAGCGCCAGGAGCCGGGTCCGGATCCCGGGAATTTCCGGTTCCTCGAACTCGTCGATGCTCATGAAATCCAGGGCAGGCAACAGGAAGGCCCGGATGCCGGCTTCTTCCAGGTAGATGGCAAACAAACTGGTTGAAAGCAGTTCTCCCTGGGCCAGGATATCCTTGTTCAGGGCCTCATTGAAGGAAATGCGCAGAATGATGCTCAGGAATTCGAAATGTTCATCGATGACTCCCTGGGCCTTCTGGCGCGCGTCGGCACCAGTGACCAGCTCCCGGTAAAACTTCCGGTAATGCCCTTCCAGCTCCCCCACCAGGGATTTGGCCAGGGATTTATTGCCCACAGCCATGGCCTGTCCGATCTCAGCCAGGGAATTGGTAGTTCCGGAAAGAGCGGAAAGCACCACGATCTTGGGCTGATCATCTGCAGTAATCAGCCGGGCAACCCCCTGCATCCTTTCCGGACTTCCGAGCGAGGTCCCTCCGAATTTCATGATTTTCATTTGCGGTTCCTTGAAGTCAAAATTCGATTTTAAATTTTTCGCCCAGCATCCTCAGATCATCCATCACCTGGGGCCCCACCGGAATTCCAGAAACCCGGCGGACTTTTTCCGCCTCCCTTTCCGGGTCTCCCGGGATGAGGACCTGAAGGGAAGGGTCCACCGGTTCAGCGTTACGGAACCTGCGGATCCATTGGTCCATATGCCGGGCAAAGGCTTCGGCGGGACGGAACCCGTCCACCCGAAGGGCACCAAAAAAATGACCCAGCCCCAGACCCACCGGGTCGGCCGGGAGGTTCAGGTAAGGGACAAAGGGAGGGGCCCAGGGTCCGTAGTTGGCCCCCGAAAGGACGGCGGAAAATATATCCACGATCGCGCCAAGGGCATAGCCTTTATGGCTTCCATGCTCCCGGTCCCCGCCCAGGGGGAGCAGGGCCCCTCCCCGGGTGGGCTCCGCGGGATCCGTGCTGGAATTGCCGTCACTGTCCTGAACCCACCCGGCCGGGGCCCTGAGGGATTTGCGCCGGAGGATTTCCAGTTTCCCGTTGGCAGCCGTGGTGGTGGCGAAGTCCGCCACGAAGGGCGGTTCCTCGCCTGCAGGAATGGCGATGGCGATGGGATTGGTCCCCAGCAACCTTTCCCTTGAAAAGGTCGGCGCAACCAGGGGGCTGGCGTTGGTCATGGCGATCCCGATCATCCCCCTCGAAAGGGCCTTCATGGCATGGAAGCCTGCGATCCCGAAATGGTTGGAATGCCGCACGCTGACCCAGCCGCTGCCGACGGCTGCAGCCTTTTCCATGGCCCGTTCCATGGCAAAGGGACCCACCACGAGTCCCAGCCCGGAATCCCCGTCCACGGTAGCGGTAGAGGGGGTCTCGTGGATTACTTTCAGGTCCGGCTCCGGGTTGATCCTCCCGGCCTCCCAAAGGCGCACGTATCCGCTGAGCCGGGCAATTCCATGGGAATCAATCCCGCGCAGGTCGGCCGAGAGCAGGGCTTCGACAGCCTGCTGCGCATGGGGTGCACTGCAACCCATCTGGCCAAGGACCTTCCTGGTGAATTCAGCAAGTCGGGAATAAGGGATCAGGGTATCTTCCATTGGGCAGGTCGCTGGAGTCGGTGGATACGGGCTCAGGCCTTGGCGGCGGGACCTCCGAAGTTCATGGGAATGGAAATCGGCTCCTGGTCCTGTATGGACCCATGAATGGATTCGTATTTCCTGACATTATCCACCACCGCCTTCATGAACCTTTTGGCATGCTGCGGGGTCAGGATGATCCGTGATTTCACCTTGGCTTTCGGGATACCCGGCATGACACTGATGAAATCCACCACAAATTCAGCATTGGAATGGGTGATGATGGCAAGGTTGGAATAAATGCCTTCGGCCATTTCCTCACTTAGTTCTATATTAAGTTGATTTTGTGCAGGTTGCGGGTTATCCATGATCCGGCATTTAAGGCCACAAAAATAGGAAACTAATCCGGGATTGAGTTTCCTTTTTCACCGGGTTCGTCAAATGGAAAGGTCCGGGGGTAGCCCGGACCTTTCACCTGGGATGCATCCATGGTCCTTATTTTACGACAATCCGGATTGCTCCCTCATTCAGATTGGAGGCAACCACCACTCCGGCCGGGGCGCTTGCGATCTTCAGCGAAAGGATATAGGTTTGGGTCGTATCCAGCAAGGAGGTATTGATGGTGGGTACGATCCTTGCGGTCGGATAATTGCCCAGGGTGGCTGGTTCAATGGTGACCTGTCCGTTGTTGGGCAGGGTTACAGCACCGGATGGAGGGGCCAGATAGCTCGTGCCATTAGCGGAATTGATCGCAGCAACGATCGAAGAATCGATGGCCAGGGTCACCGTGACCGGCTTGGGATAGGGGTTCGGAAAGCTGGTATAGGATAGTTCCACCTCCAGCGGGAAAGCGGTGCCGAAGGGATATGCCTGCGTGCTGTCGAATACCAGGTTCTGCGGTGTGCTGGAAAAGGCCAGGGGAATGGAGAAGGTAAACCCTCCGTTATTGGCATAATCACCGGGTGAGGGAAACAGGAATCCGACCAGGGGAGGGCTCTTGGAAAGGTCCTCCCGGGAATCTTTAAGACAGGAAGCGAGGCCACCGGTCAGGAGCAAAATAAGGGCCGGTACCGCCAGGTACCTGAGCCGGATGAAAACTGGGTTCGTCTTTTTCATATAACGGTTTCTTTGGCGGTTCAGGTTGATTAAGGCATCCAGAAAATCTTGGAAGTGAATTGTGCCCCGTCAGGGAGCTTCGGCACCTGGGATCCGTTGCGATCCAGTTCGGTCTGGGGATAGAGGAGCCGGACCGGGATCTGGGCTGTGGTCAGCGCAGGATTGGAGGAAATCGGCAGGTTGGGCATCCCCAGCCTCCGGTAATCATTCCAGGTTTCCAGCATGTCCACCCCGTTCATGGCGATATATTTCTGGGTGATGATCGCTTCGAGCTTGTTGGGTGATGAAGTCCAGTTCACGTCATTGATCGTCTGGGAATAATAGGTCTGGGCTGCCGTGGCCGGATTGGGTACCCCGAGGTAAACGAAATTCTGGGTAATCCCCTGCTGGTAAAAATCCTGGGGATTTCCGGGTATCCATCCCCGGTAGGCAGCCTCAGCCTGAAGGAAAAGGCTTTCAAAATCCGAAAGCAGGGGAATGGATGCGGTTGGGGATTGCAACAGCCCGTTACCGATCCCGGAGGTGTTGGTGTTGCCGAGCGCTGAAGGGTCCCCCTCGAAATTGCCGGAGATCGTATCCGGGTTGCCGGTCAGAAATGAGGTGGTGGGAGCCGCGAAAAAGAGTCCCCTCGGATCGTTGTCGGCCACATAGAGGTTCGTGGAATATTTGTTCACCCGGTAATAGGCATTGTTTGCGCTCGGTGCCCCTGTCGGGGTAAATCCGAAAAACCCGTAAAAGGGGCTTTGCTTTCCCGTTGAATTGATAAATCCCGGATTGATCATGGCGCTGCCCCCGGCCTGAATGAATCCGTCCGGCGTGACCTTTGCCAGCTCGGTCGTGATCAGGCCGTTCATGGAAGGCATCTGGCTGAGGTTCAGCAAAAGACGCAATTTGATCGTATTGGCCAGCTGCAGCCAGCTGGTGGCATTCCCATGGTATACGATATCGAATGGAGCATCGATCGCGTCCTGCTGCGTATTGTTCAGGGCCTGTTGCAATTGCTGGGTGGCCGAATCGATCTGGGAAATAACGCCCAGGTAAATCGTATCGGCATTTTCGTATGCCGGGGTGAGGTTGTTGATGTCATTGGCCTGCCGGTAGGGTACATTATTATACACATCCACCAGGGATTGGTAATTATAGGCGTTCAGGAGTTCGGCGATACCCCGGAATAAGGGATCCTTATCCGCTTTGGAAAGGGAATCCACCACATGCAAGTCGAGGTTGATATGATAAATCGCCTGCCAGTAGGCTTCACTGTAGGAATATCCCGGGGAGATTTCATAGGTTTCGGTGGCCCGGTCCGAAATGTAATTACCGCTCCGGGACCAATACCCCAGCCAGAATCCCAGGAACTCCGGGAGGGTTGCGCTGTATTGGGTTGTCATTTCATTGATGGCATCCGAAAGGATCAGACCCGGGGTGACATTGGTGGGGCTGTTTGGATTGGTGTTCACATCCAGAAACCCTTTCACACAACCTCCCAGGACAAGGAGGGTAAGCCCGGGTATGAGGCAGAATTTTTTGAGTTTCATAAACAAAAATTTGCGATTCGGCAGTTCATAGAATCGGTTCAGAAAGTGAAGGTTACGTTAAAGCCATAATCCCTCGTGTCCGGAGTTTCACCAACAGAGGTGCGTCCGGTGGCATTTCCGTTATCCTCCGAGAATTCCGGGTCTGTCCAGTAGTTCGTCCTGGGCCGGAGCATGATCAGGTTATGTCCCACCAGGCTCAGGCTGACGCCCTGGATAAATTTGCTTCCCCTTACGAATTTGGAAGGAAGCGTATAGGTCAGGGCAGCCTCCCTCAGTTTCCAGAAAGCAGCGCTGGTTACATAGGGAGATCCGATACCGGTGCCATAATACTGGGACCATAAGGCATCGCCCCCGTCATAGGTAGCCACGGAAGTATTGGTAACATATTTCCCCGGGGAAGTCTGAATCACGGAATTCGGGAAAATGATCCGCTGGCGGCCATTGGTGATGGAATGGTAATCGCTGCCTACGAAGTCCAGTTCCCTCCCGATGCTGTTCATGATATAATCGCCGCCCCGGTAGTCGAGCACCAGGTTCAGGGCGAAGCCCTTATAGGAAAGGTCTGTGTTGATCCCCAGGAGGTACTTGGGGTTGGTGTTGCCGAAATTTTTCAGGTTATGATCCACAACCGGAAACCCCGTAGTCGCGTTCACGATGACATGACCCTGGGGATCCCTTTCCCAATCCGATACCTTGATGATCGGATAAGGCTGCCCGACCTCGGCATAAATTCCCCCGTCCAGGACCGGAAGGAAATCATTCAGGAATCCTCCGATTTGTACAGAATTGATCCCCTGGCTCGGGATTACAGAAATGACCTTATTGATATTATTGGCGAAATGCAGGCCGATATCCCATTTCCAGTCCTGGGTCCGGATCGCGCTTACGTTCAGGTCCAGTTCGATCCCCTCATTGAGCATTTCCCCCGTGTTGAGGATCTTCTGGTTGTATCCTGTGGCATGGGAGACCTGGGCAGTGAGGGTCTGGTGGTCGGTGATTTCATGGTAATAATCCCCGGTAAAATTGATCCGGTTATCCAGGAACCCCAGGGTGAGGCCCCCTTCCTTGGAAATGGTCCGCTCGGGGGTGATGGCCGGGTTGACTGCCGTTGGGTCCAGGGAATACCCTCCCAGCCCTCCATAGGGGAACCCGGCTCCCACATCGTAAATATTCTGGACCAGGTAAGCCCCATAGGTGGATTGGGAGCTCAGGCTGATATTGGCCACCCGGGTGAGCCCTGCATAAACCTTTCCGTAAGAAAGGAACCTGCTGTTGCGAAGGCTCGTAATGGCATCCGTAAACACAAAGGACAGGTTGGCGGACGGGTATTCATAATGCTGGTTGGAAGGAGCCAGTACGCTGTTCCATTCATCCCGGTTGGTCAGGTTCAGGAACAGGAAATCGTTCCAGCCCAGGGTGAGGTCCTCATAATAAGCATATTCACGCTGTTGGAATTTGTCCTGGAAGAAGGTCGGTATGCCGGCAGCGCTTCCGATATTATAGAATCCGGGAATGAGCAGGGAACTGGATGCGAGATCCATTTCATTCATTTCCGATTGCTGGAGGTTGGCCCCTGCGACCAGTTTGCCTGAAAATTTCCCGAAGGTTTTGTCAATGGTCACGAGAAAATCATTGTTCCAGATATTTTCGCCATCGGTGAAATCCTGGTCGGAGCCATTCACTTTCTGCAGGGCGGATGGCCATGCACCTCCCCCGGTTGGATCCTGGATCGCCCAGGGGGCGAATGTTACAGCTGCCTGTACCTGTTTGGAGATTTCATTATCCACGGTGGCGCCCAGCCGGTCGCTGATGTTCAGCCAGGAAGTCGGCTGGATCCCCATAACCAGGCTACCGATCAGGATATTCTTGCTGGTATAAATCCTGGAATCGGCAACCTCCTGGTAGGGGTTGGTGTTATAATCATTGATAAATCCGTTTACGGTCGCAAAGGGATTGTTCTGCCAGTCCTTGAACATGGAGAGGTTGACAATGGCGGGGTTGTCCAGGACCTGGGTGTAAATGGGAAATCCCTGGGAATATCCCGGGCCAACATCTCCGACCGTATTATAAGTATAGCTCACATTATACTGGGCACTGAATATCCCGTTCTTTTTGGTCCCGTTAAAGGAAACGTTATCCCGCTGGTTGGTCGTATTCGGTACAATCCCGGTTGTGGTGACATGCTGGGCGCTCATGAAAAAAGAACTGTTCGCGTCCCCGGAGGAATAAGACAGATCGGTCTGGTTGGTCACCCCGGTCTGGAAGAAATCCTTTACACTATTGGGTGCTCCCCGGAAAGGAACCATGAGGGTATCCCAGGCCGTAGATCCATTCGCCTTGGTGATCAGGACCGGTCCTCCCAGCATCGCCATTCCGCTATTGCTGAAAGGAGGTCCGTACCCTTCATTTTCAAAAGGAACATATTTCGGAGTACCGTCGGCGTTCTGGTACGCGGTGGCTTGGCCGTTGATATAGCTCACATTGATGAACTCACCTCCATAAGAACTGAATTCATCCTGGAATTTCGGGAGGTAATCGACCGATTGGAAGGTGGTGGTATTGCTGACTGTGATGACCGGTTTTCCAATCGCTCCTGCGTCTGTCGTAATGAGCAGCACCCCGTTGGAGGCCTTGGAACCATACAGGGCTGCGCTCACCGCCCCTTTAAGGACATTCACGCTGGTTACATCCCTGGGGTTGAGCGTGGCCAGATTGAAGTTTTCCGGCATGGGCACCCCGTTGATCACGATCAGGGCCTGGTTATTGCCCAGGAAGGAACGGTTTCCCCTCAGGGTAATCCGGGTCTGGGGATCGATCCCGTTATTGGGAAGGTTGATCTGGAGCCCGGAGACTTTTCCGGTAAGACCTGTCGAAAGATCCACTTCCCTGGACTGGTTCAATTCCTTATTGGAAATCTGGGCGGTGGCATAACCGATCTCCCGGGCCTCCCTCTTGATCCCGAGAGCCGTTACCACCAGCTCATTGAGACCTGTTGCAGAAGGGGTCAGGGTGATGTCCAGGGTGGCCTGGCCGTTTACGGGGACCTCTTTGGAAACATAGCCCACAAAAGAAACGGAAAGGATGGCCCCATCCGGGACGGCCAGGGAAAAATTTCCATTCTGGTCCGTACTCGTTCCGGTGGTAGTGCCTTTTACCTGAACCGACGCGAAGGGAATGGCTGATCCCTCAGCGCTTAAAACCCTTCCTTTAATGCTATGCTGTTGCGCAAAAGCCAGCGAACAACTCACCATAAAAATGGCGAATAGCAGTAAATTTTTTTTCATGGCAAACTCGATTTAAATGGTATTGCAATTTAGAACTATCCCGATTCGCGCTAAAATTTTCACCGATTCCACCCGGCCCAACTGATTTTAATTTTATTTATTTTCAATCTGTTTTTTATAAAACAAATTTATTTTTATATGAATCTTTAATCAGTCATGCAACCGTAAAATATGAGGCATGGGATGTCCGGGGAACCCGGGGAGGTTCCCCGGATCCGAATGAAGGCATTTGCTGCAGATTCGAAAAAACCGCGGCAAAAAGGGGAATTATTTTGAGGAATAAATCAGGATGGATTGGTGATTATTCGATGGCCTTTTTTACGGCGACCAGATTGACATGGAACAGGATCACCGAATTGGCAGGAACGGCCAGGGTTCCCTCATCCTGGAGGGAAAAGAAGGATTGGGCATAAATGGTAATTCCTCCGCCCGATTTTATGAAAGGGAGGCAAATGGACCAGCTGTTATAAAGGTAAGGAGTGGTAGAAGCAATCAGGGGGCCCGTTTCAGCGGTGTCAGCAGAGGCTACCACCGTTCCGTTGAGCAGCAGGGCAGTGTAGATTACGGAAACGGTGTCACCGATTGCGGGGCTGATCCCGGAACCAGGTGAATCGATATGATAATAAATTTCGGTTGCAGGATCCTGCTGGGCCGTGAGGTGGTTTTGGGAAAGGTAATTCTGGATGAGCTTGGTATCTTTGTTAAACTGCGCCTGGGCGTTGTATCCCTGGGGTTCTTTCTTGCAGGAGGCCGGATAGAACAAGGTTCCTCCCAGGAGAACGGTTAAGACAACATAGCGGTCCAGTTTCATGATGCAGCGTGATCCAGCCGATAAAAATACGGATTTGTTTCAATTCCAGGGCTTTCCGGATCCAACCAGCCTGGGAATGGAGTAATTTTTATACATTGCCCGTTATCCCATGGGCCAAAGAATTTACCAGATATGCACTGCCCTGATCCTGCTTTTTCCTCCACATCTGAAGGCCCAGGAATCGGTGGAGCTGGATTATACCTATTTGCCCGCCCAGACTTCCTATAACCTCCGGCTCAAGCTGATCACCCGTTGCGACGCTGCCTTCAACCTTCCCTTGATGTCTTCGGTGATCCGGATCCTGGATTATGGTTCGGGTCAATATTCCACGGTAGCCCTGGGGCTTGATACCGCCTATTTTATTCAGCGATCCGTGAACCCCTGCATCGTTTCCCCGGATCCTCCCTGTTATAAGGAAACCATTTACCAGGGGGATGTTTCCATGGCGCCCAGCATTCCAGGATATTTGCTCATCTGGCAGGGCTGTTGCCGGGCAGACAGCAATCTGGCGATCCCTGCCCTTTATCCTGCCTCCCCCTATGTGGCCAATTATCCCCTGGGAGCGAACGGCCTCACCCTTTTCGAAAAAGTACAGGTTTCGGCGAGCGACCCCACCCCCTATAGCAGTCCCCAGTTCGGGCATAATTCCGTACTGGTTTTTTGCAAGGATCAACCGTTTTCTTTCCTGTACAACGCCACGGATGCCCAGCCCGATGATTCCATCCGTTACGGTTTTGTCCCCCTTTACGGATTCGGGGTCACTCCTCCCCCTCCCGGAGCCCCGGGAGCTCCTCCCCCCCCTCCCAATGCACCCCCTCCTGTGCCTTCCATAATTTTCAAGCAGCCTTATCCCCTGATTGATTTCAGAAATCCATACTCGGCCGGGGCGCCCCTGGGCCCGAAGGTCCAGATCGATCCGGTAACGGGGCTGATCTCAGGTACCCCTGCAGACACCGGGATCTTCCAGCTTTCCGTGATCGCATACAAATACGAAAAGGGCAGGGTGGTCGCCTTCACCAAAAGAGAACTGGAAATTACCATATATGATTGTCCCCATCTTCCCAAGGCGGTGGCCAGGATCCCCGCTCTGATCAACCGCTGCAACACTTTTCAAATCACCATGCCAGACTCCAGTACGACCGACCGGATCTACAGCTGGGATTTCGGGGATGGAACCGGGCTCAGCGGATTTGGCGATGCCGCCTACGCGCCAAGCCATGCTTATCCGGATACCGGAACCTACCGGGTGAGGCTGATCGTCAACCCGGGATATTACTGCGCCGACACCAGCTCCTCCACCGCCCTGGTTTACCCCTTCCTCCTGCCCCATTTCAGTTACCTGGACAGCTGCGCAGCTCAGCCCATTCATTTTTTCAATAACTCCTCCACCTCCCTGGGAACAATCACTTCAACGCATTGGAACTTCAATGACCTTTCGGATCCCCCGGACACTTCAGACCAGGCCAGCCCAACTTTCTCCTATCCCAGAGGGGATACCACCTATTCCATATTCATGACCTCAACCACCAGTCTGGGCTGTTCCAATACGGATACCCAAAATCTCAGCCTGTTCAATCCTCCCCCGAAAGTATCGCTGGATACCTTCGGGGTTTGGGGGCAATCCCTTCAGCTCAATGCCTATAATGCCCTGGATGGATTGGATGACCAGTTGCAATGGACACCGCCCTCAGGATTATCAAATGACATGGTATTTAATCCCCTCGTTTACGCTTCCTCCGCCACCGATCTGAAGTACCAGCTCCTGGTGACCAACCGTTTTGGCTGTACCCGGTCAGACAGTTTTGAAATCAAATATTACAAGGGACCGGCCATCTATGTTCCCACCGCGTTTACACCCAATGGGGACGGCAGAAATGACCTGCTGCGACCCACCCTGGTCGGGATGCTGGGTTTCCAGTTCAGGGTATTTAACCGTTGGGGGAATCTGGTTTACCAGACCAGCCAGTTCAGGGCTGGATGGGATGGCAATTTCCGGGGAAGACCGGCACCTCCGGGAACCTATGTTTGGGAGATCAACACCACGGATGAAAACCATAAACCCATCCAACAGGAGGGTACGGTCCTGCTACTCCGTTAAAAGGATCGGGTAGCTGTTGGCTACCCGATCTGGTAATAATCTTTATAAACTCCTGGTTTTTATCTTGGTCCGCTATACACCAGGGTATCTGTAAATACCCTCGCACCACCGCCCCCCAGGTAAGTCCATTGGGCATAAATGGTTTTGGAAGCGGGATCATAATAACTGGGGTATCCCGGGTTATTCAGGATATCAGCGGGTCCGAAGTTCGCGTTCGTGACGGTAACGGAATCATTAGCGAGATTGATGTTATAATCAGGCGAATAGGTTCCCGGCAGGGTGGCATTGGAAGCTGTAGACCAGGGATGGGCATTCAGCATGGTAATTGATGAAATCCCGGATGTGGCCAAAGGTTCAAGAACAGGACCAAAGGGGCCGGTCAGTGCGGAGACCGGAGGATGCAGGGCAAACCCGGTAAGCACATAATTGCCGTCAAACTGATTTTTAACCGCGATATAAAGCAACAGATGGTTCCATTGTTCAATGGGAAGATCAGCCTTGACAATGGTGAAAGGAAGGACATAGGGCTGTGAAGGATCCACCTTATTGGTGAAAATCTTCAGGGTTGCCACTGCCTCCCGCTGTCCGGCAGGGACCGTGAGGGTCCAGGAGGACAGGGAATAATCGCTGTCCGGCATGACTACATAGGGGGCACTATTTGTCGTGTCATAGGAATTCAGGAAAACTGAATCCACGGCCAGGGTGGCATTGACCGCCTTTCCCAGTACTTTGGGGGAAGCAACATTCACGATCACGTAAAACGTGGATGGTGTGTCAGCGGGTGAAAAGGAAAGAGCCTGTATCCCGTTTCCAAGAAAAGCGGCAAGGGGCAGGTCAATGGATGGGGCCACGGTATCGAAATTCACATAGTAGGGGCTGTTTTTCAGGCAGGAAGCCAGAAACAGCACCGTCACGAGACTTCCCGAAATCAGTCCAAATTTTATAACTTTTTTCATATTAGCCAGTTTAAAGGATTTTAGGTCCAGGGGTTTAAGGTTTAGGGCATCCAGAAAATCTTATTGTTATAAGGATCGATCGCAGCGCCATTGGTAGCCTTGGCTTCCGCGGCGGAATTGGTCTGGGATTCGATATCCGGATAATAATACCGGTAAGGAGCATGCGGGCCGACCAGGGGATGTCCCGTGGACGGAGCAAAGTTGGGTGCCATCAGTTGTGAATTCCCGGTGCGCCTCCAGTCATTCCAGGCTTCCGCCATGGATATCCCGTTCAGGGCAGCCCATTTCTGGGTGGTGATCACATTGATCTGGGAATCCAGGGAACCCGGCCATGCCACATTCGCGATGTTCTGGCTGTAATAGGCTGCGGCCAAAGCATCCGGGCCGCTGCTGTTATTGCTTACCCCGAGATATTCAAAGGATGCCGTAATAGCCTGTTGATAAAGGGTTTCGGCATTGCCTGGAAGGTATCCCCTGGCTACGGCTTCCGCCTGGACAAAGAGCGCTTCAGAGGCCAGCATGACCACAGCCGGAGCACCAGGGCCCGGAATTACGCCCGGACCGATAGGAGAGCTGGTATGGCTCTGCTGTTCCCCGAGGGGATCCGCATTATAATTATTGGTGTCTTCCGGAACCGTGGGGCTGAAGAAAGCCGGGTCGGTAAGCGCCTGGTTGATCGTGCCGTAAAAATAACCCAGCCTGGGATCATTGGTGTTCTTATAAAACTCCATCGCATATCCACCGGCCCTGCGGTAATTGAACCCATCCGTATGCAGGGTTCCTGAAACACTGGATCCCAGGACGCCCCAAAGCGGGTTCTGTTTGGAGTCCGCACTGTTGCTGAATCCGGGGTTGGCCAGAGCATCTTCTCCAAGGCCCATAAAGCCGGCGGCTGCCGTCTTGGTGGCCTCAGTCTGAATGAAGCTTTGCTGGCTGGAAACCTGGCTTTCTCTCACCAGCATCCGGAGCTTGACCGAATTGGCAAAATGAAGCCAAAGGTTCATATTGCCCTTGAACATGATGTCCGATGCACCAGGATTGATCGCGGTTTGATCGCTGATCCCCTGCTGGATCAGTGCAATTCCTGAATCCATCTGGTTGATCAGGCTGGTATAAATGTCCTGTCCTGCGTTATAGGAAGGAAACAGGTCATTGGCCCCAAGAAGGGCGGAGGTATATGGCACATCATTATACGCATCCACCAGGTATTGAAAACAGAGGGATTTCAGCACAACTCCAATCCCGGCGAAATCCTCCATTCCCTTTCCTCCGGACTCCTGTTCCATGATTTCAAGGCTTGCTAATGGACTATACCAGTTGTTCCAGCATTGCGGGCCGGAAGAAGTCACCTGGAAGGTTTGGGTGCCGGTATTATAGGTGTACCCTCCACTGTAATTCCAGTAACCGGCCCATACGCCCTGGTTTTCATACAGGGTGCCATTGGCATTGGCGGAAATGGTGAACTGGACCCCGGGAAGCAGCAATTGGGGCGTCGCCGTGGAAGGAGCATTCGGGTTCACTGCCAGTGAGGTCAGGAATCCTTTCCGGCAACTTCCTGAAAACAGGAGGACCGCAAACACTATAGGTATCGGGAGAAACTTTTTCATGGTTCGTTTTTTCAGTTTGATCAAATTTTCAGTTTTTGGTTCAGCCCTGGTTTAGAAGGTGAACGAGAAGCTGGCACTGAAATTCCGGGTCGGGGGCAGTTGATTAAAGGTGCTGAAACCCAGACTGTTGGTATTGCCATAGTTGAACTCCGGATCCCCCCAAAGGTTTTCCTTGGGTACGAACATGAGCAGGTTATTTCCGATCAGGCTGAAGCTGGATTCGTTGACGAAATGAAGCCAGCGATGCATGGCTTTCCCGAAATCATAGGTCAGGGTCACGGAACGGACCTTCCAGGCGGCGGCACTGAAGGTATAGGAAGTGCCTGCGGAACGGTACTGGGAATTCACCCAGAATCCGAGGTTTCCATCCACCGTATAATCGTCGGTATTGGTCACGTATTTCCCGTTCTCATTAATCACCGAGTTCGGATAAAGGAAATTCTGCCTTCCGTTTTGAGTCGTGTGAGCGGAACCTCCGGTGAAATCGAGGTTATCCCCAGCTGATGAATAGAATACATAACCGCCCCTGTAGTCTGCCACAACGGTCAGGCTCAGGTTCTTATAGCTCAGGGTGGTGTTGATCCCCAGGATATATTTCGGGGTGGTCCTTCCCACGATCTTAAGGCCCGTTGCAGAATTGTCCAGGAGCGGATAGCCCGTGGTCGGGTCTACCACCACATGGCCTTGCGGATCCCTTTCAAAATCCCGCTGTTTCATGACCGGGAAGGGTTGGCCGACGATGGCGTAATTGGCAGATCCGGCTCCCGGGTCAAGATAGAAAGTGTTCACCCCATTCAACAGGGAAATCACTTTAGAATCATTAATGGCCAGGTTCGCTCCGACATCCCAGCGGAGCCCGTTTTGGGTCCGGACCGGGGTCAATTTCAGGTCGAATTCCTCACCCCAGGTAGCCACAGCACCCGCATTGACATAAGCGCTGGTATAACCGGTGGAGGGGCTGATCTGAATCGGGAAGGTCTGCTGGGAAGTGATGTCATGGTAATAGGTGGCATCGAAATTCACCCGGTCATTCCAGAACCCGAGTTCAATCCCTGCCTCCTGTTCCACGGTCTTTTCCGGGACCAGGTTCGGGTTGTTATAGGTACCTCCTACCGCCAGGGCAGCAAGAGATCCGTATGGGAACCCGCCAGTCGTATTGAAATTGGGAAGGATCGTGTAGGCTCCAGCCGTGATCTGGCCGGTGGAGCTGTAGGCTCCCCGGATCTTTCCATAAGAAAGGAAATTCCAGTTCTTCAGGCTCTGGATGGATTCTGTGAATATCCAGGCTGCATCCACGGCGTAAACATCATAATGGTTATGCGCCTGGGCGAGCAGGGAAGACCAGTCCCTGCGGAAATTCCCGTGCAGGGTTAAGGCATTGGCTAAAGTCAGGGTGAGGTCTCCATAAACCCCTACCCTTCTTTCATCGGAAATCCCCTGCGTTGCGGTGGGAAATCCCTGGATATAGGAGATATTGAACAACCCGGGCAAAAAGAGATTGCTTGAATTATCATACTGGAAATTGGACTGGTGATCCCAGATGGTATTGCCCACAATGAGGGATCCGTCCACGATGCCGATCTTTTTGTGGAAAGTGGCCAAAACGTCCTGCTGAAGCCTGCGGTAATAGGTATTCTGGTCCGTGATGGCTCCGGCGTCGTTACCCAGGCTCTCGTAATTCCCTGCTTTCCAGGGATCGGTCTGGGAATATGCACTGAACTGTGCCAGGTCCCTGTAATCCTTGGTAATGTCGAAGGAAATCTGTCCACTGGCCCGGTATTCCAGGTTAAACCACTCTGCTGGATGCAGGTTGAAATCCAGTCCACCCTGAATATTGTCCGTTTTATCGGTATTCCTGGCATGGTCGATGGCCCACCAGGGATTGGTATAATAGGCGTTATAATAATTGCTGATATTGGCAAAGGAGTTGGGATTGTCCACATCCTTCAGATTCGGCAGCGGGATATTGGCCGGGGTGTTGAGCACCACCCAGTACAGGGGCCATGCGCCACCCTGGGTGAAGTCATTTCCCACTACGTTGGAGGACTGGTGGGAATAGGCGAAATTATAGTTTGCCGTGAAGGCACCATAGGACTTCTTCCCGTTGAAACTCACCGTTGTCCTTCTTCCGGCATCATCCGGAACAGGATCCTGGGTATTGACATCCTGGATGCCGAGATAGTAGGAATTTTTATCATCCCCGCCGGAATAGGAAGCATTATTCTGGGTGCTGATCCCGGTTTGGAAAAATGCCAGCCTCCAGTCGGGGGAATGTCCTGAGAACGGGGTCTTGTAGACCTGTCCATTGGCATTCGGGCCGCCGATATAGCTGTTGGCCGGGTCTTTGTCAAAGGCCGGACCAAACTGCTGGTTTTCGAAGGGGATATATTCCGTGAACCCGGTATAAGGATTGATCGCAGGTCCGAAGAAGAAATTGCCGGATTCCCCGCCATAACCGGAAAACTGGTTCTGGAGGCTGGGAAATGCAGAAAAGCGGCTGGTAGTTACTTCAGTGGATACGCGGACCACCGGTTTCCCGTTTTCTCCATGTTTCGTGGTGATGATAAGCACCCCGTTGGAGGCTTCCGCGCCATAAAGGGCGGCAGCGGTGGCTCCCTTCAGCACACTGGTGCTCAAAACATCTTCCGGATTGATGGTGGTCACATAGTCGGGCCGGACTTCCATTCCATCCACGATGATGAGGGGTTCGTTATCGGCGAAAAGATGTCTTTCCCCACGGAGCTGGATCCTCACTGAAGGATTCACCCCATTGTTCAGGGTACTGACCTGCAGGCCGGCTACCCGGCCAACCAGTCCCTGTTCCACATTCACCGGGCGGGCTACGTTCAGGTCTTTGCTGTCCACGGTGGAGACAGAGTAACCCAGTTTGCCGGCTTCCCGTTTTACTCCTTCGGCGGTGACCACCAGTTCATCCAGTTTGGACACGGAATTGTCCAGGGTGATGGAGAAACCGGATCTGCCCGCAATGGGCACATCTTTTGTGGTAAACCCGATGCCCCTGAATTCCAGGATGGAACCCGGAGGGGTGCTGAGCTGGAAAGAACCGTACTGGTCAGTAACCGTTCCGGTAGTGGAGCCTTTTACGGTTACGGAAATCCCCGGGATGGGTGTCCCGTCGTCAGCACTCACTTTCCCTGAAATCGTTCTTTCTTGCGCGAACGCAATGGAACAACTCACCATAATTATGGTGAAAAGGAGTAACATTCTTTTCATACAGAATTAGATTTTGGTTGACGGGCACAATATAAGAGGAAATTTTTTAAAAGTTAACGCTATACTAAAATCTAGTTATGAAAATGTTAAATTTATGGCAAAGACGAAAATCTAAAAAAAACGAAACTTTTTATTAAAAAAATCAGGACATAAGCGATTCATTATTTGAAATTTAAAAAGAAGGGAAATAACTATGGGTTTGTGAAATTGCAAGGGGACTTTATGTTCCTTTTCCTGGAATGTCAGGAAAATGTAATGTTTGAAAAAAGATGTGAAGAAATCGGGTTTACTGCCCAAAGCATTGATATTCAAAAATTCATAACCGGGTTCGATGGTATAAATTCCAAGTGGATCAGAACAGCCCGTGGAACTGGGCATCGATCCGGGAGATGATTTTTCCGAGATCCTCCACGTCTTCAGCGAACTTGTTGGTATCCGCATCGACGATCAGTAAGGGACCTTCCCTGTATTTTGAAATCCAGGTATTGTAATATTCATTGAGGCGTTTGAGATAATCCAGCCGGATATTCTCCTCATATTCCCTGCCCCTTTTCTGGATGTTTCCGACCAGGGTGGGAACCGATGCATTCAGGTAGATCAGCAAATCCGGTGGCCGGAGCATCGACTTCACCGTTTCAAAAAACTGGTAATAATTATCAAAATCCCGCTTGGGCATCAGGCCCATTTCGTGCAGGTTCGGCGCGAAGATCTGGGCATCCTCGTAAATGGTCCGGTCCTGGATCACGGTTTGGGCTCCATTCTGAATTTCCAATAGTTGCTTCAGCCTGTTATTGAGGAAATAAACCTGGAGGTTGAAGGACCACCTGGGCATGTCCTCATAAAAATCATTCAGGTAGGGATTATGTTCCACATCCTCGAACTGCGCGGTCCAGCGGTAATGCCTGGCAAGCAGTTCAGTCAGCGTGGTCTTCCCCGCTCCAATGTTACCGGCTACCGCGATGTGCTTGATTTTTTGGCTCTTGGCCATAGGTTTGTTCTGGCTATCGGGGATTCAATGTACAAATTCCACGGTTACCGGACGGAACCGTCCTGATCCCCCGGGCCATAATTGAAGCCGATCCGCCTGCGGACCTCCCGGATGGTGGCCCCGGCACTGGAACCCGCCTTTTCCGCTCCCTGTTTCATGATCCGGTTCAAAAAGGGGCGGTCGGCCTGGAGGGCGGCCGCCTTTTCCCGGATCGGGCCGATGAAGGCAGTCATGTCCCGGGCAAGTTGCTGCTTCAAATCGCCGTACCGGATCCGGCACTGGTCATAATCTTCCCGGAAAGCGGCAACCACCGTTTTCTCGGAAAATAGTTCCAGCAGCTGGAAAAGGTTTTGAATATAAGGAGGCATGGGGGTGCCTGGTTTTTGAGGGCCCTCATCGGTCATGGCTTTCTTTACTTTTTTGAGGATCTGATCATCGGGATCAGAAAGAAAAATCGTGGAAAGGGCATTCTCGCTCTTGCTCATTTTCCCGGATCCGTCCAGGCTCCCGATCTTCACGAGAGGTTCACCGAAATTGAAAGCCCTGGGCTCGGGAAAAAAATCACCATATTTATGATTGAACCGTACAGCCAGGTTGCGGGTCATTTCCAGATGCTGTTCCTGGTCCTTTCCAACCGGAACCAGGGCTCCCCGGTGAATCAGGATATCGGCAGCCATGAGTACGGGATAGGTCAGCAACCCTGCATTCACATTATCCGGCTGGTTCCGTGCCTTTTCCTTGAATGAGGCGGTTTTTTCCAGCTCCCCCTTATAGGCGATCATGTTCAGGTAAGCATAAAGCTCCAGGGTCTGGGGAAGATCGCTTTGAACAAAAAGAGTGGCCTGGTCCGGGTCCAGACCGGCCGCTATGCATTCGGAAAGGATCCGGAAAACATTTTCCTGCATGGAGGTTGCCTCAGGGTGCGTGGTCAGCGAATGGACATCGGCCACAAAAAAAAAGCATTCATGGGACTGCTGCATCCGGACATAGTTGCGGATCGCGCCGAAATAATTTCCCAGGTGCAGCTTTCCGGTGGACCGGATCCCGCTGACTACGATTTCCTTTGGTGACATGGGGCGGCAAATTACGGAAATCATCGTTATGGCAAAGGAGCCCGGGGTCCCCTGAATGAAGGAGACTTCACATATGCTAAGAGAATGTTAATTCAAATTCGTTTCCGATATTTTTCCCGGATTTTTCCATTTAACTGTTAGCTTTGGCGATATATAAATCCCTATGACCGAGGTCAATGACGCCCTGATCGGCCATCTCAGCGAACTGGCAAGGCTGCAGTTCGACGAAGCCCAGCGCCAGGAGATCAAAAAGGACCTGGAGGGAATGATCGGGTTCGTGGACAAATTAATGGAACTGGACACCGAAGGAGTGGAACCCCTGGTCTACCTGACCCCGAACCTGAACATGTTCCGGGAGGACAAAGTCCTGGCACCCCTGGAAATTCATGAAGTCCTTAAAAATGCTCCCATCCATGACGGCACCTTCTTCAAAGTGCCCAAGGTGATCAAAAAAAATAATTCATGACTGCGGTTATCCATCTGGAGGACATCCACAAAAAATATTACCTGGGCAAAAATGAACTCCCCGTCCTGATGGGGATCAACCTGGATATCAGAAAAAATGAATTTGTAGCCCTGATGGGGCCTTCCGGTTCCGGAAAAAGCACCCTGATGAATATCCTGGGCTGCCTGGACTCCCCCACGAGCGGGAGATACATCCTGAGCGGCCACGATGTGAGTAAAATGGAGGATGGAGACCTGGCCCGGGTCCGGAACAAGGAAATCGGTTTTGTGTTCCAGCAATTCAACCTGATGCCCCGGCTCAATGCCCTGGAGAACGTTGGCATTCCCCTGATCTACGGCGGGGTATCCCGCAAACTAAGGGTGGAAAGAGCCATGGCCATGCTTGAAAAAGTGGGGCTTGGTGACCGTTACACCCATAAACCAAACGAACTTTCCGGGGGGCAGTGCCAGCGGGTTGCGATTGCCCGGGCCCTGGTGAACGACCCTTCCCTGATCCTGGCCGACGAGCCTACGGGAAACCTGGATTCCAAAACCTCTGTCGAAATCATGGAAATCTTCGGCCAGATCCACCGGTCCGGCAATACCGTAGTTCTGGTCACCCACGAGGAAGACATCGCCCGGTTCGCCCACAGGGTGGTCCGCCTCAGGGATGGCAGCATCGAAAATGACAGCCTCAACCAGGCCATTACCCACACCCATGCCCAGGTCTGAACCCGGGGGAGATTCCGGAAGGGGATTATCGTAATTTCACTCCATACCATAATTTATGGCAACCAAAATTTATACCCGCACCGGGGACCAGGGGAAGACTTCCCTGATCGGCGGACAGAAAGTGTATAAAAACCACCTCCGCATCAGGGCCTATGGCGAAATCGATGAACTGAACAGCTGGATCGGGATGGTGTCCAGCCAGATTGCGGAAGGACCTCATCCGTTATTGGGTGAAATCCAGGACCGGCTTTTCACCATTGGAAGTGTGCTGGCCACCGACCCGGACAAGGAAATTAAAATGGAGCTTCCCGGATTGTGGGAAAAGGATATCCAGGTTCTTGAACAGGAGATTGACAGAATAAGCGCCCTGCTCACTCCCCTGTCTTCCTTCATTCTGCCTGCCGGCTCCCCCGCTGTCAGCAGCTGCCATATTTGCCGCTGCGTTTGCCGCAGGGCTGAAAGGGCCTGCGTGGACCTGCACCTGGATGGAGGAGGGGTGCCTTCCCTGGTGCTTGCCTACCTGAACCGCCTGAGCGATTACCTTTTCATGCTGGCCCGGATGATCAGCAAGGAAACCGGGTCCCCTGAACTGATCTGGAAACCCCGGATCCATTAGGATCATTCATTCACCATTTGTCCATCCTTCATCCGGAGTTGCCGCTGGCTGAACCGGGCGAGGGCCTCATTATGGGTTACGATAACGAAGGTTTGCCCGTACCGG
>JANWKA010000025.1 GCA_025451655.1 Chitinophagaceae bacterium
CGGATCACAAGGGCCAAAAATTTACTGACCAGGGGAAGGGCCTGAACCCTTCAGTGGGGATGGATAGGCCAGGCGCCGGTTTCCCGAGTAATCGAAAATATCCACCGAACCCACTTCTGGATTGAGGCGGAGGAATCTCCCCGACTGGGACTGGAAAGAACTTCCATAATAAAATTCCTCCTTCCTGGAATGCCCATTCTTGTAATGGATGGTGGCCCAGGCATCCATCGGCCTGAGGCGGACCAGGATTTGGGAAGAATCATCCCGGAACACCCTGACTGGGCCCTGGTTCTGCCCGGCGAAAAGAAGGTAAGCACCATCTGCCCCGAGGACCTTGACCAGGGACTTTCCGTCGCCGGGGATGAAAATGCCGCTCTGGCTGATGCTTTCAGGGGAAAAATTCCCTTTTCCGTCCCCCCTGAGCAGGAGCCCGTTGAGGGCATCATACCTGCCGGTGAAAACTTCCGTACCGAAATCGTTCCCCGTGCAGACCAGGTCCAGGTTTCCGTCCCCGTCCACATCATCGGCCACCATTCCGTAGATCGGGGCGAACTGGGCATTGACCGGAAGCGGGGACATCCGGAACCGGTTATGGCCCAGGTTCTCGATAAAGCAGGAGCGCATGTTGTTGGCCCGGTATGACAAGGCTCCCTTCCGCTCCTGGGGACTCAAAATGTCATCGATGGTGGCAAGTGCAAACTGGTGGTAGGTGGGGTATTTCCTGCGGATCCCGATCATTTGCTTGATCATATCATCCCTGCCGAAGGCCGGGAATTCCCGGAGCACTCCTTCTGAATCCGGGATATAGAGGGTCGGTATGGCATCGAAACTCCCGTCCCCGTCAAAATCCTTGGCATAAATGCTTACCGGCTTGTTGCCCACGGTCCGGTAGAGGGTGTTCAGACCGAGATTGCCAACGACATAATCCGTTCTCCCGTCATTGTTGAAATCCCCACCCGTGATGCTGTTCCACCATCCGACCTGGTCGCCGATCCCCGTTGAGGCCGTGACATTGATGAACCTTTTGCCATGGTCATTCTCCAGGAAAGTGACCGGCATCCATTCCCCCACCAGGATCAGGTCCGGCCAGCCATCATTGTTGAAATCAGTCCAGATCGCATCGGTGACCATGCCGATGTTTTTCAGGAAGGGTGCCACCTGCCCGGTGACATCCGTGAATTTTACCTTCCCGTTACGGGAATCATTGCGGAGGATCCGGCTGGAAACGGGGCTGGGGTACTCACCGGGAATGACCCGGCCCCCGACGAACAGATCCAGATCGCCATCCCGGTCATAATCCGCCGCCTTGACGCAGGAACCGCTGATGCAGGCCCTGGGGATGGCATCGGTATCTTCCACGAATTTCCCGCCCCCCAGGTTCTCGTAGAACCGGTCCCGGTAATTCGGGCTGCCCGGCGGGTTCTCCACGCTTCCGCTGACAATATAGAGGTCCTGCTTTCCGGTACCCGCCGCGTCGAAAAGCAGCACGCCCTCGTCCTCCTGGCGTTTGGAATAATCCGTTCCGGGAAGCAGGTCCTTTTCGGTGAACTTCCCGTCCGGGCCCTGCATCAGGAACTTCCCCTTGTGGAGGTAGGAGCCACCGATAAACACATCCTCCCTTCCATTGCCCTCCACGTCCCCGACAGCCAGCCCCGGGCCATATTGGGAAAGCTTGTGCGGCAGGAGTTTCTGGAAATTGAAATCCACGAAATCAAGCTCCTGCTGGATGTAATGGACGCCAAGGGCGTCGGTCACATCGGTGAACAGGTGGGGAGCCGTAACGGGGTCCGGGTACACATAGGGGCTCCGGGCATTGCGGATATCCAGGGTGAGATTCTGGTCCGCCCGGATCCCGTAAAGCACCTGCATGCTGTCGTTGGGCCAGATGACCCTGATGGAATCAATCCGGCCCACATGACCGAGGCCGAAATGGGCGATGTCTTCAATAGAAGAAAGGTACCCCCGGTAAGGGGTGTTTTCATAGACCTGGTGCTGACCATGATCATAGTAAATCGAAACCTTTGCCCCCAATCCCATATCGTTGAACGGGCTTCCCTTAAACCGGATCTGGAGCCAGTGCGGATGCTTCGCCGGATCCCCGTCATTCAGGGTATTGCGAAAAATATAGGCCGGCCCGTTGATATTGTTGACCACCAGGTCCAGGGCTCCCGTTCCGTTCAGATCCGCATAGGCCGCGCCGTTGGAAAATCCCCGGACATCCACCCCCCATGCAGCCGATGCGTTGGAAAATTGCAGGTTCCCATCATTGCGGAAAGCATATTTGGGAAGGCGGACCTCCGGGATCTCGGTCAGTTCATCGGAAAGGGATGCCACAGTGCTGGTCGCGGCCCGGTAGGCCATGAAATCATGGTCCGTAATATCCTTGGGAAAACCATTGGTGATGATGATATCCCGGTAGCCATTGTTGTCAAAATCGGCTACCATCGGGGTCCAGCTCCAGTCTGTGGCAGCGATTCCGGCCAGCAGGCCGATTTCGCTGAATACCGGATGGCCGATGGTATCACCTCCTTTGACCCCGGAGCCCTGATTCAGCTGGAGCGTATTGCGCGAATACTGGTATTGGTAGCCGAACCGGTCGTTGTTCAGGTAATTGTCGTAATTGTTGGAGCCCAGCATCATTTTACGACGCAGGTTGTTGGCCGGAAACATATCCAGAGCCACCACATCCGGCAGTCCGTCATTATTCAGATCTTCGATATCGTTGCCCATCGCCGAGGCGCTGGTATGTTTGAAATAATCATGACCATGCTCTGTAAAGGTGCCGTCATGGTTATTGATCCAAAGCAGGTCATCGGAAAGAAAATCGTCCGTGACATAGATATCAGGCCAGCCGTCATGGTTGATATCACAAATATTCACCCCAAGACCGAAACCCTCCTTGAGGATCCCCGCCTTCCTGGTAACATCCCTGAACACGATATGGTGCAGGGAATCGCTCCAGCTGCCATGGTAAAGCCGGTCATTGGTTGGGGAGCTTCCGTCCGTAATGGCCTTGCGGTAAACGCTGGGAGTCCGGTCCCCCTCCATCTTGTCCACGACCAGGTACATGTCCAGGATGCCGTCCCTGTCATAATCAAAAAAGGCGGCCTGGGTGGAATAGGTCGTATCGTCCAGGCCATATTCCGCAGCCTCATCCCTGAATACCGGGACCCCGTTGCGGTCCAGGCCCTGGTTGACATAAAGGATATTCTTTCTCCTGGAGGGATCGCTGGCCTCGGAAACACATACATAGATATCCGGCCATCCGTCGTTGTTGATATCCACCACGGATACCCCCGTGCACCATTTTCCTTCCCCACCGGTATGGGATTCCCGGGTAACATCCTTGAAATGGTAATTTCCCTGGTTCAGGTAGAGCCGGTTGGAGACCATATTACCGGTGAAATAAATATCGGGCTTCCCGTCCCTGTTGAAATCCCCGATCGCCACTCCTCCCCCGTTATAGAGATATTGGTAGTTCAGGATGTTCAGGCTATCGGTGTTGGTTACCTGATTGTCGAAATCGATCCCGGTCCTGGAAGGGGAAAGCAACTGGAACAGGGTCGCCGGGGCGCGGTGGCAACCATCGAAAGAAAATGCAACCAGGATCAATAACAATAAACTGCGGCCCGGGTCAATCGGTTTTGAATTCATTGAGGCTCGATCAAAGGGAAAGCGGATCGGCAAAAATAAAATAAAAAGAGGTAGTAAAAACTACCTCTTTTTAATTCATTCTGGCAATGATCCCGGTTAGTAGCCAGGATTTTGTTTCAGGGTACCGTTGCTCAGGTCAATTTCATTCTGAGGCAGCGGGAGATATTCAGTTTTCCCTGCAGTGAAAGAGGCTCCCTTGATATCGGAAGTTACCGTGCTTTCATATGCAAAATAAGCGTTCATCGTTGTAGCGGCTATGCCCCAACGCACGAGGTCGAAGAACCGGTGCCCTTCCATGGCCAGCTCCAGCTTGCGCTCGAAGCGGATGGCGGTAAGTGCGCTGGTCTGATCCGCGAACGGAGTGGTATATAAACCGCAGGAATAGGTCGGAATTTTGTATTCCTGCCAGTTGGCGATATCGGAAGGTCCGGTAACACCACCCAGGTAAACCCAGGTGTCGCTCAGATCGGTCCGAACCACCCACTGGAATCCGGCTGGTTTGAGGGCGAGCATGGCTGCCTGGCTTCCCACAACGGCGAAGGCATAAGCAATATTCTGGTTATTGCTTACAAAATCCGCTGGATTGGAAGCCCTGGTACGGATCATGTTGACCAGATTGGTGGCCTTGGTCAGTTCTGCTGCACCGCCTGCTTCAGCCGCGCATTCCGCGTCCCAAAGGATCACATCTGCGTAGCGGATGAGACAATAGTTCAAAGCGTCCAGTCCCGGGGTCCAGGAAGAATGGTCGGAATACTGGGAAGCTTCGGCCTGGCGGAATACGTTCTTGATCGGGCCATTCGGTCCGGCGCTGGGCTGGTTGCGGACCCAGTTATTGCCTGGATGCGGACCCCAGTCCAGATAAGGAGAACCCCTGCGTCCAACCGTCCAGTCCAGGCGCGGATCAACCGGGCCTGCATCGGGGGTGAAATGCTGGGTGGAGGAAATACCCTCATCGTTTTTGAGCGCATTGGCGGGACTGTCATAGGAGCCATCCAGCAGGGGCAGCCCCAAGGCATTCACCCGGAAGGAGTTAGCGAGCTCCTGGCTCGGCTGGAAGAATCCGCAGCAACCGCCCGGCCCGTTGTAGGGGAAGTTCAGGATGTTGCCGTAATTGGCCTGGGCGCCCGAGGTATTGGTATTTGCGGCGGCCTGGTAAGCAAAGACGGATTCAGATCCGTTCTCGGTCAGCACATCGAAATTGTCAGAAAACCGGGGCAGCAGGGCATAGGTGATCCCGTTGGAAGTCTCTCCGTTGGCCATCAGGTCATCCAGGAGGGGTTCGGCTGCGCTGTATTTCTGTTCGAACATGTAGGTTTTGGCCAGGTAGGCTTCAGCGGCATAGCTGTTAGCCCTGCCGACCTGGGCCTGCGTCTTGGGAAGGCTGTCCATGGCGAAGGTGAAATCGGCTTCGATTTCGGGCCAGATGGGGCCTTTATTGGGTACATGGTAATTCCCCTTGGAATAATCGATCGTTTCATCCACATAAGGCACGTTATTCCACAGGATCTGGGCTTCAAAATCATAATGGCCCCTGAGGAAACGGGCTTCGGCCTTGAATTCGGTGGCCTGCGCCGGGGAAACATCCGTTGCCTTGGGAAGCAGTTTCAGGATGTTATCGCACCGCACGATCGCGTCATAGAGCACCTCGAAGGAATTTTCAATATAGCTGTCCGTCGGAAGGGTTTCAAAACGCATAATCGGATAGGCATCGGCCTGATCACTGGGATCAGATCCCTTGTGGGCATCTCCGCCGCAGACACTGCCGTAAAGCCAGTTGTCCACTGGAGTATCCCAACCCAGACCGGCGGCCTGGCCGTCCAGGGCACCGTAACAGCCGGTGAGCAATTCGGTAAGTCCCGCATTGCTGGCAACAACCGCATCGGAAAGTGCACCGATGGGAGGATTGACCAGGAAACTCTGCTTGCAGCCTACCGCGGTGAGTGCGGCAACGGCGAGGAGGGATCCCAGTACGTAAATCCGTTTTATATTGATTTGAATCATTGTTTTAAGTTTTATCAGGTTTAGGATCAAAGTTTAGAAGCCGAGGTTGATACCGACCAAAAGCTGTTTGACGTTCGGATAGTTTCCGTAGTCCACGCCGAAATTCGTATCATATACGCTTCCGCCGGATACCCCTGAAATTTCAGGATCCAGGCCGTCATATTTCGTAATGGTCAGCAGGTTGAGGCCCTGTACATAAATCCTCAAATGATCGATCCCGGCTTTGGATAATGACCCTTTCCTGAAGGTATAACCAAGTTCCAGGTTCTTCAGCCTCAGGTAGGAGCCTTTTTCAATGTAGAAGGAATTATTCACCTGGTTGGTGCTGAAGGTTCCCCTGTCTTCGAAGATCGGGAAATTGGTGTTGGTGTTGCTGGGAGTCCAGGATTTCAGGACATCAGCTCCAATTCCCGCCCCGGCAAACCCGGGATAGAAATCCAGCCACCAACGAACGTAATTATAAATGTCGTTCCCTGCGGATCCATAGAAGAACGCGGTCAAATCCCAGTTCCTGTAGGATACGTTCAGGTTCAATCCATAAGTCACGGAAGGATTCGGATTGCCGATGAAGGTCCTGTCTGCATCCGTGATCTGCCCGTCGTTATTCACGTCGGCATACCGGAATTCACCAGGATGTTCCCCTCCGGACTGGAATGTCGCAGTAGCACTTCCGGTAACCTTCTGAGCCTCTGCATCAGCCGCATTGATTTCAGACTGGTTCTGCCAAAGTCCGATCACTTTGTAACCGAAGAAGGCGGACATCGGATGACCGACCTGATTCCTGGTAACGGTATTGCCCAGACGTCCGGAACCATAGCTCGGACCGTCAAAGTACTTCACACCAGGCGCCAGAAAATCGATGTTATTTTTGTAGGTGGTCAGGGTGAGGGTCACGTCATAGTTCCAATCCTTGGCGAAATTGCCCCTTTTCTCAACCAGCAGATCGAGCCCCTTGTCACTCATGGATCCGATATTGACATCCGGCACATTGGCCAGTCCTACGGTGTGTTCCACAGGAACCTGGTAAAGCAGGTCGGAAGTTTTGCGGTTGTAATAATCTGCGGTGACGGTCAGGGAATTGTTGAACAGGGTGGCATCAAAGCCAATGTTGGTTTCCTTGTCCGTTTCCCAGTGACCGTTCGGATTGGCGAGCTGGGTCTGGATGATTCCTTCCGCCAGTGATGAGTTGGAGCCCGTAATGTCATAAGAAGCGTTCTGCCCGTTCGGAGCATACAACTTATATTGGTTGTTATTCCCTACGTTCTGGGAATTTCCCGTTTCTCCATAGGAACCCCTGAGTTTCAGGTCATTCAGCCAGGTCACGCTTTTCAGGAAATTTTCCTGGGAAATCCTCCAGCCTGCGGTAACTCCGGGGAAAAACCCGTATTTATCGTTTGCCCCGAAGGAACTGGAACCATCCCGGCGCGCCGTGAAGGTGACCAGGTATTTTTCTGCGTAATCGTAACTGATCTTACCAAAAACGGAGTAATAATAAGGTCCGGTGAAAGGATTATCGCTCAGGCCACGGCCACTGCTCTGGGTGGTATTCAGGGTCCGGTATTTCAATTGCCAGCTGAAGGGGTTGATCCCGGAACCATTGATCTGGTCTCCAAGGGAAGCATCAATCGCTTCCTCACCCACAAAGACGTTGAGATGGGATTGGCCATAAGAATGGTCGAAGGTCAGCTGGTTGGTGAACTGCCAGGATTCGCCATAACCTGCCCCTTCATAAACGGTGTTGGTCAGGTTATTTTCGGCGTTTTCATACTGCTTGTAGGTAAAGCTGTTATAATAATAGCTGTTGTAATCCGCGCCCAGGGTTGACTTGAAGGTCAGGTAGAAGGGCAGCCGGATTTCAGCATAGATATTTCCAAATATATCATCGTTGGTGCCGGTATTATCTTCTGCCCGGACCTGGTCAGCTACCGGGTTTTCCGGGTTGTTGAATCCCTTGGCAGCTGTTCCTGCGAAATTGCCCTTGATATCATAAACGGGGATGATCGGATTTTCCCGGTAGGAATAAGAGATCGCGTTTCCTTCATTTCCGTTGGTGATCATGGGATTTTCTCCGTAAAGCACCTGGAGGTTTTCCCCGATCTTCACCCGGTTGGCGATATTGAATTCCGTATTCGCCCGGAGGGTATACTTTTTCTTATAGGTGGCCAGAACGATCCCGGTCTGGTCGAAATAACCCAGGGCGATATTATACTGCGCATTTTCGGAGCCACCGGACATGGAAAGAGAATGATTGGTGATCGGGGCATTCCGGGTCACCGCCTTGTACCAATCCGTACCGGCCTTGTTTGCCTTCACGATCTGGTAGTTCAGGTCTCCGTTTCCGGACGCATTCAGGTTGGTTCCTCCGTCATACAGGGAGGGGCTGACCAGGGGGCTGGAAGCCGGAAGGCCATAGTTATTGCCGGCCTTGATATAATCCGGCACCACAGGAGTGGATCCGTTACCATATTGCACATTATTCGGAGTTTCTCCCGCATTCTCCAGGGCCGTCCAGGTCCACTGGGCTTCCTGGTTCGGGGTCAGCATCTTGTAGCCATCCCCCTGAAACTGGGTTCCGTAACTCGCGTCATATTCGACCCTCATTTTACCCGGTACTCCTTTCTTGGTCGTGATCACCACGACCCCGTTGGCAGCCTGGGCCCCGTAAATGGAGGCTGAACCGGCATCTTTCAAAATGGAGATGCTTTCGATATCGTTGGGATCAAGGCTGTTGATATCGCCCTGGATTCCGTCAATAATGTAAAGAGGATTATTATTCCCGAAGGTGCTGAAACCGCGGATCCGCAACTGAACCCCTTCACCGGGCTGGCCTGAAGTCAGAACCGTAACGCCGGACACCCTGCCCTGGATCTGCTGTGCCGCATTCCCCTGGGGAATGGCATTGAGTTCCTTGGAATCCACCACGCCGACGGCGCCGGTGATATCCTTTTTCTTTTCTGCCTGGTACCCGGTAACGACGATTTCATTCAGGCTTCCTGAACTTTCGCTGAGGGATACATCGATGGCTGATCTGCCGTTTACATTGATTTCCTGGCTCGCGTATCCAATATAGCTGATCACCAGGACGGCGGATTTGCTATTGGGTACGGTCAGGGAGAAAGAACCATTCGGGCCCGAAGTGGTGCCCTGCATGGTACCTTTAAGCTGAATGGAGGCACCGACGATAACGGAGTTATCGCTGGTGTTCACCACTTTTCCCGTCACGGTTTCCTGGGCAAAGGATGCCTGGCAGAAGAGCATCCCCGCCAAACAAAACACCGTAAAGAGAATTGGAGTAATTTTCTTTTTCATGTGGTTGGCTTTGGTTTAGTGGTTAAGGTTATAGAAGTATTAAGCATAAACGAATTGTTAAATTTTTTGGTTACCATTGTAACCTGTTCAGAACCATGATCATAGGAAATGCAGATGTGAATTTAGAAACAAAGTTTGATATTTCAAAACGAATGCGATAAAAATATTATAATAAAACGATCATTTATTTATTTTTTTACCTACTTTAATCAAATTCTTGTCATTCTTTTAGTTTTTTTTAATTCTTTAATTCAAAAAATCATGCAAACCAGAAGAATTTTCCTGAAAAACTCCGCAGTATGGTCTGCCGGAGCCCTGATTTCAAGCCATGCCCTGGCCAAAGGGCTGCTTTTTGACCACAAATGGATCGGCCTCCAGTTGTATACGGTCCGGGATGCCATGCAAAAGGATCCCGCTGGCACCCTGCAGAAGGTGGCTTCCATTGGGTATAATTCGGTCGAGGCAGCCACGTATACCGGATCTGAATTATACTATGGCATGGATGTCAAGACTTTCGCCGCCCTGTTGAAATCCAACGGTTTGGTGATGCCCAGCGCTCACTATGCCCTGGGAGAAGGAAATAACCCGCCAAAGGGGACCATCGGTAACGACTGGCAAAAAGCAGTGGACGATGCCGCAGCGATGGGACAACAATATATGGTATGCGCCTATTTGCCGGAATCCCAGCGCAAAACCCTGGACGATTACAAAAGGGTGGCAGGCATATTCAACAAGGCCGCCGAAACCTGCAAAAAATCGGGGATCCAGTTCTGTTACCACAACCACAATTTCGAATTTCCTCCAATCGATGGGCAGGTTCCCTATGAGGTGCTGTTAAAGGAGGCAGACCCCAAACTGGTCAAAATGGAAATGGACCTGTATTGGGTCGTCAAGGCAGGTCAGGATCCCCTGCATTTTTTCAAGGAACACCCGGGCCGGTTCATCCTGTGGCATGTCAAGGATATGGACCATACTCCCCAAAAATCCTTCACCGAAGTGGGCAACGGGATCATTGACTTCAAAACCATTTTCAAGCATGCCAATGAGGCCGGAATGAAAAAGTTCTTCGTGGAGCAGGATTACTGCCCCGGATCCCCCTTCGACAGCATTGCCAAAAGCATTGCCTACCTGAAGGCCGATATCCTCAACAGCTGAACGGGCTGAACCATGATGATATTCAATGGGATCTGCTGTTTGGCCTTCCTCTATTTCGCCTGGCTCAACCTGAATGATCCGGATGCCTGGCTTTGGGTAACGATATATCTCTATGCAGCTGCCCTTTGCGGACTGGGTGTTTTCTCCAGGCATTTTCCCCTGCTGGACCTGATCGGGATCGCCGGCTACCTGATTTATGCCCTGATCCTTTTCTTCATCAGGGACGGGGTCTGGGACTGGATCACCAAATACAGGATGCGCAATATTGTGGAGTCCATGAAGGCGGACAAGCCATGGATTGAGCAGACCCGGGAATTCCTGGGTCTGCTCATCATCACGGCCGCGCTCGCGGTGAATTATTTCGTTTTCCGGTAACCCGATACTACCGGGCAATGAACCGGATCCCGGTGAATCCGATGGGAGGACTTCCCGCACCTTCCAGGTTGCGGAACACGAGGTACAGGTCATGATTCCCCGCTCCGTCCACGGGCTTCATGGGGATCAGGGTCCGGGCCCCTTCTGCAGACACGGCGCCCAATCCGGCAATTCCGCTTCCCAGCAGGGGTCCGTCCGGTTGATCCAGCCGCAATTCCACCCGCCATCCCCGGATGAATTTCTTTTCCAATCCATAATCCAGCTCCAGGGCATTGATCCCGGCAAGACTGATGGAATCCATCGCCAGCCATCCGGTGGAATCATCCGGAATCCGGTAGGTGACCCCATTATAATCTGCCTGGCTGAAACGATAGGCTGAATCCAGGTTTGAAGCGGATACATAAGGATTGCGCAGGATCCGGTCCGCGGTGCCGGTGAGGGATTTAATTCCGGGACCCCCTTTATCCGTATAGGAAGCCTCCAGATCAAATGCCCCCTGGTCTGAAAGGGAATATCCTTTGGAGGGCTGAATGGAGCCGGCCACCGGCAGGGAAGCTTTTTTCCCGGTGTCGGAAAGGGAAAGGATCCATCCCACAATCTTTTGGGCATCCCCCACACTGAGGCCGGGGTGGGCCGCCATGGCAGTCTGCCCCCAAACCCCGCTGCCCCCGTGAATGATCTTGAGCGGGAGCCTGTTCATCGCCCCGGGATCGTTCCTGTATTTTGCCGCAACCTGGGTGAAGGCAGGGCCAATGGATTTTTCATTCACCTTGTGGCAGGATTTGCAATCCAGCGATTCCATCAGGCTTTCCCCGGAAACCGGCGCCCCTGATTCCTCGGCAGTACCGGAAAGGGCGGCCCGGCCCATTCCCTGGACATAGGTCGCTTTCATGGTGATCCGGGAAAGATCGAATCCGGCCTGGTCCGAACTTCCGTCTTCACGGTCCGATACCTGGACTTTATAGGTGATTGGCTTACCCGGAAAATAAAACGAGCTGTTTCCTTTCAGGTCAATCCGGACCTCCGGAATTTCATTGCCCGCATAAATCTGGATGGGCTCACTGGTCACGTTCCCTCCGCGGCCGTCTGAAACTTCGACCGAAACCGGGTAATCTCCTGCCGCATTATAGGTATATTCTGCCTCCGGTTCCCTGGTGACCTTTTTATTTCCATATCCGAAATTCCAGATATAGGTCAGCCGGTCGCCGTCCGGGTCCACCGACCCTTCGGCTGAAACATGGACGGTGAAGGGTAATGCCCCTGCAGGCTTCCGGACCCGGAAATCTCCCAGGACCGGGGCCCGGTTACCGGGATTGAAATCGATCCGGAACAGCCCGGCGTCGGGATCCTTGGTGAACCATCCTGTTCCATATTCCAGGACATAAAGATGGCCGTCAGGGCCCAGTTTGATATCGATCGGGGAATGAAAATTGGTATTGGCCATGAAGGGCTCGATGGTCTGGAGATCCCCTGCCTTGTTCATGGTCACTGCCATGATCCAGCCCCGGACCCAGTCGTAAATGAAAAGTTTCCCGCTGTAGTAATCCGGCATCCGGGTTTCCCTGGGGTAATCTTCCGCATAATAGACGGGTCCGGCCATGGCGCACCGGCCACCCTGGCCGAGGATCGGGAAATCATCTGAAACCGCATAAGGATACCAGATGAATGCAGGCTGGGCCGGAGGCAGGGACCGGAGTCCGGTGTTGTTCCTGGAATCGTTCACGGGATGGGCCGGATCGAACGGGATCCCCGCCCCTCCGGTGGCATAATTGAATTCCCGGTATGCATAATTGTTCCCCACGAACAGGGGCCAGCCGAAATTCCCGGCCTTGCGTGCCTGGTTTACCTCGTCATAACCCCTGGGCCCATGGGTCTCCAGGCTGTCGTTGTTTGCGTCCGGGCCCACTTCCCCCCAATATAAATAGCCCGTGTGCTGATCCACGGATATCCGGTAGGGATTCCGGTCTCCCATCACATAAATCTCAGGTTTGGTTCCGGCTTCCCCTTTGGGGAAAAGATTGCCTTCAGGAATGGAATAGGACCCATCCGCGTTCACCTTGATGCGCAGGATCTTTCCACGCAGGTCATTGGTATTTCCCGCGCTTCTCCTGGAATCGAACTGGTTATATCCCGGGCGGTCGTCCAGCGGGGCATAACCGTGGGAATTGATCGGATAGGCTTTCCCGGAAGTATCCGTCTCGTCAAAAGGGGTGCTGTTGTCCCCGGTGGAAACATAGAGGTTGCCGGAAGCATCGAATGCGATGGATCCCCCGGTATGGCAACAGATCTGCCGCTGGGTGGGCACTTCCAGGATCACCTGTTCGGATCCGGAGTTCCATTTCCCGTTCTCGAACTGAAACCGGGAAAGCCGGTTCACAATCTTGTCAATGGGGGAATAATAAACATAGACCCAATGGTTATTCTTGAAATCCGGGTCGGCCGCGATTCCAAGCACTCCTTCCTCGGCGTTTACACGGGGGACGCTCGCCTTGTCATAAACCTTGAGGAGGGCCACCTGGGTCACCGTATCGGATCCATTGTGGTAAAAAAGGATGGGGCCCTTCCGCTCCGAGATCAGGATATCCAGGTTGGGAAGGATCGCCATCTGGGTCGGCTCATCCAGGCCGCGGGAAAGCAGCTGGGATGAAAACCGGTTCTCCTCCGGGGGCCGGAGGGTGGTGGCTTTGTGATAATTGAGCAGGTCGTTTTTCCCGATCGCATATTGAATCCCCGAGAGCAGGATCTTCAGGACCCGGGGTTCGGAATAGGAGGACTCGGTATGTCCGAATTCCATATAGAAGGCCCGGCCTCCGTCATAATTGTGGTACCATACCATCGGATGAAATTTCCCGTCCGTCCCCCCCTGGTAGGAGGACTCATCAATGGTCACCAGGACATGCAGGTCGGAATCAATATTTCGGAAGTTGTACCATTCGTCCCGGCGGATCCACTGGTCCGGCAGGGTCTTGAAATCATCGAAGCTCTTGTCCTTAACCACCACCCGGGCATCCTGCTGGGCAGGATGGGAGGTGAAATAGGCTCCGACCAGCTTCCCGTACCAGGGCCAGTGATATCCTCCATCAGCGGCGGCATGGATCCCCAAATATCCTCCGCCGGCCTGGATGTACCGCTCGAAATCCGCCTGCCGGCGGTAATCGAGCACTTCATGCGTTGTGCTGACAAAGATGACAGCCGAATATTGTTCCAGGGTATCCTCTGTGAACCTGGAGGCATCGGAGGTGGTGTCGACCAGGAAACCATGTTCAGCTCCCAGCTTTTCGATTGCTGCTACTGCAACAGGTATGGACTCATGGTAATACCCCGCGGTCTTGGTGAAAACCAGGACCCGGGGAGGGCCCTGGCGCTTCCGGGTGCAGGAAACCAGCATGGTGGCCGCACCAGCAAATAAAAACAGTTTGCGAAATAAATGCATGATCCGTTTATAGTGCCTGGGATTTCGGGAACCAGGCGGGTGAATTAAAATTTACTCATAGGGCTTCCAAAAAAAATTCAAAGCTCGCGCAACCGGATGTTGCGGAATTTCACTGGGTCTCCATGATCCTGGAGGGCGATCCGGCCCTTGTGGAAAGTGGCGAACTCCTTCCATCTCCTGAATTTGCTTTTAGCCACCATCGCATTCCAGTCCGGTGTCCACATCTGGGTCTCCACCACTTTTTTCCCGTTCATCCAGCAGGTCAGATGTCCCTGATCCAGCCGGATCACCGCATGGTTCCATTGCCCGGCCGGGTGGACCGTTTTGGGATCGGCCGGGATCAGGTCATACAGGGAACCCGCCAGATGGCTGGGCAGCTTGTTATCATCGGCCTTGACATTATCGAGGATCTGCATCTCTGGACCGGTCAGAAAGGTGGCCCCATATCTTGGATCTTCCTTCACGTCGAACATGATCCCGCTGTTTCCTCCCTGCGAAATATTCCAGTCCACCTGGAGTTCGAAATTTTCATATTCGCCATCCGTGACGATATCCCCGCCTTTTCCGCCCTGGGCGTGATCCAGCACGAGGATGCCGTGATGAGCCTGCCAGGAAGAGTCCACCCCCTGTCCCAGATAATTGTGCCAGCCCTGGAGGTCTTTACCATCGAAAAGGCTTTGGTATTTCTGGGCCGGACTGGCCAGGCTGAAGGAAAGCAGGGCCATCACAGCCCCTGCTTTGGATCCGATTGCTTTTAAGGTCATTTTGTCTGGATTTTTTTGGTTTGGGGACGGGTCAAAGGCCCAGGATTTTCCGGTTCAGCTTCTCATCGGCTCCGGATGCCGCGAAATCGTCGAAAGCCTTTTCGGTAACCCGGATGATATGGTCGCGGATGAAGGGTGCCCCTTCCCTCGCCCCATCCTCGGGATGCGTGAGGCAACCTTCCCATTCGAGCACCGCCCAGCCGCTGAAATCATACTGGGCCAGCTTGCTGAATATCCCTTTAAAATCAACCTGGCCGTCTCCCAGGGAACGGAACCGGCCCGGCCTGTCGATCCAGGCCTGGTAGCCGCCGTAAACCCCGCTCCGGCCCGTGGGATGGAACTCCGCATCCTTCACATGGAACATCCGGATCCGGTCATGATAAAAATCAATGAACTGGAGGTAATCCAGGCATTGCAG
>JANWKA010000026.1 GCA_025451655.1 Chitinophagaceae bacterium
GGGCAACCCTGGGATGGGCTTCCAGGAACTTGGCAACCTGCATGGCGTTATGGCAATGGCGTTCCATCCGAACGTCCAGGGTCTTGAGCCCCTGGGTGAGAAGGAAAGCATCAAAGGGATTGCTGTTCCCTCCCAGGAGCCTGTGGGTCTTGGTGACTGCCCCTCCCATCAATCCGGCATCCCTGCCGATGAGGATTCCCCCGATCGCTGTCCCATGGCCGTTCAGGAACTTGGTGGTGGAATGGAAAACAAAATCTGCCCCATAGCGGAAAGGCTGCTGGAGGTAAGGGGTGGCAAAAGTGTTGTCGACCGCCGCCAGGATCCGGTGCCTCCCGGCCACAGCGATCAGGGACTCCAGGTCCACGCATTGCAGGGTCGGGTTCGCCGGAGTTTCCAGGTACATGAGCCGGATCCTGGGATTTTTCAGGATCGTCTCCTCGGTAAGCTGGATGTCATGCATATCGATGATGACCGGTTCGATGCCCAGCCCTGGCAGGATCAGGTGGAAAAGCTCGCTGACCCCCCCGTAAAGGGAATGATGTGAAATGATCTGGTCACCGGATTTCAGGGTGGACAGGAACAGGGTGGTAAGGGCCGCCATTCCGGAGGCATGCAGGATCGCCCTGACCTGGAGGGGTTTGCCCTCCGGATCCCTGAGCTGGTATGCCTCCAGCATGCCGATCCGCTGTTCGGGAACTGTGAAGGTTGGATTTCCCCAACGGGAATAAATATACCCCTCCTGTTTCCCGCTAAACCGGTCCATTCCTTCTTCTGCCGTTTTGAATGTATAGGTGGATGTTGCATAAATAGGTGTGAGGTGGGAGGAATGGGCATCCGGGATCCCCCCCCCGTGAATACAGGTCGAACTGAAGCCCCGGGCTGAAATATTGTTTTCCTCGGTCATAAAATATTTGATTATGCGGTTGAAAAAGTTATTTTTCCGGGAGCAAATTACTCGGAATTGATGAAAGAACTGCTGCAGGACCTTGCTGCCTATCATTACTGGGCCAACGAGCACCTGCTGAATGCTTCAGGCGCTTTGACGGGGGAGCAGCTGGATCAGCAGACCAAATGCAGCTTTTCCACCCTCCGGGGCACCTGGTACCACCTTTGGGATGCGGAGGCCATCTGGATTCAAAGGCTGCAGCTGGCGGAGCATGTGGTGCTTCCCCGCACGGGTTTCTCGGGAACCTTCCAGGATTTCATCCGGATCTATTTGCAGGTCAATCTATTCACCGAAGGCTTTGTGGCCAGGCAAACCGAAACCGGTTTGTCCCATGTCGTGGAATATTACAATACCAGGAAGGAGCATTTCAAAAGCCCGGTTTATCAATGCCTGGTCCATATTTTCAATCACGGGACCTATCACCGGGGGCAGATCGTGTCACTGCTTCGGGAAGTTGGTGAGACCCGGATTCCAAATACGGATTTTATCGATTTCAAGCGGAGAAAAAAATAACCCTCCGGGGCAGGACCTCCCGGCAGGGACCCAACTCCCTGTTTTAACAGATTTTTGGCAGGATCGCTTCCAAACCTGACCGGGACCCGGGGGAACTACCTTATCTTTATCCTGCCACAGCCATTCGACCATGGTCTTCAAAGACGTTTTTTTCCTATCCTTCCGGGCCGTTAAAGGAAACCGCCTCAGATCCGGGCTGACCATCCTGATTATCGCTTTTGGAATCATGGCACTCGTATGGATCCTCACAGCGATCGCAAGCATCAAGACCTCAATTTTCAACAATTTCGCTTCCATGGGGGCCAACGGATTCACCATCCATAGCCAGACCTGGCAATTCCGGTTCGGCGGAGGCGGCGATGATATCCAGGAGGGAAATAAAAATGAAAAGAAAAAGGTCAAGACTTCTGATCAAAACCAGCCGATCACTTATGAGCAGGCCACAGCTTTTAAGGAAAAATTTCATTTCCCCTCCATCGTGGGCATTTCCCTCACGGGCACCGGAACGGCGACAGTTACCCATGGAGGCTTCAAGACCAATCCCAACGTGCGCGTCCTTGGCGGAGATGAAAACTACCTGAAACTCAATGGATACGGGCTTGACGAAGGGCGGGATTTCAATGCCCTGGATGTACAGACCGGTCGGGATGTGGCCATCATCGGGAGTGATATCGTCAAAAGACTGTTTGCGGGCAAGGATGTTGAAGCCATGAATAGCCAGGTCCTGGTGGGTGCGGTGCGATACCGGGTGATCGCCATTCTCACCTCCAAGGGCAATACCGGCATGTTCAGCGGAGATAACGTAATTATCACCACCGTGAATAATGTCCGAAGGGTGTTCCCCATGAACAACCAGAGCTTCCAGATCGCCGTATTTGCGAACGATATGACCCTGGTTGATCCGGCGGTGAGCGAAGCCACGGGAACCTTCAGGATCATCCGGAAGCTTCAGCTGGATGAGCAGGATAATTTCGAGATCACCAAAAGTGACAGCCTGGCCAGCATGCTGGCTGGAAGCCTGAATATGGTCAACTATGCCGCCATTGCGATCGCCATCATCACGCTGGTGGGATCCCTGATCGGGTTGATGAACATGATGCTGGTGGCCGTGGCGGAAAGAACCCGGGAAATCGGGGTGAACAAGGCCCTGGGGGCCACCAAATCAGTGATAGCCAGGCAGTTCATCATGGAATCCATCATCATCAGCGTCATGGGTGGCCTCCTCGGAATTATCCTTGGTGTGTTGCTCGGCAACCTGGTTTCCCTGCTGATCAATTCGGGATTTGTGGTGCCCTGGTTCTGGGTCTGTGTGGCGATCATCACCTGTACCCTGGTGGGCCTGGCCTCGGGAGTGTACCCGGCCATGAAAGCAGCCCGGCTGGATCCCATTGTTGCCCTCCGGTACGAATAAGCGATTTCTTTTCCTTACCCTGGTTTCCCCACCGTCTGCGGATCGTAATGCACAAATAAACTCAGGTAGATTACCCTGGATAGTCGCATGAGCCAGGGCTGTAACAGCAGGAGGATCAATGCGTTTACTCCAAGATACCAAAAAATGCTGCTGTTCCTCCAGGTGATGCCGATCAAGAGCCAGAACCAGGCCAGGTTCGCTGCGGAAATTCCCACCGACAAAACATAGCTGACATAACCGGTACCGAACCAGAAACCGGGTTCTAGTTCCGTCCGCTGACCGCAGCGGGGACAGGATTTGTGCATGTCCAGCACTTTTTTGAGTTGGAAGGGATTATGTTGGGTGAAGAGGTACCCATTCCTGCATCGGGGACATTTCAGGGAAAGGGTACTCCATATCCTGCTGGGGACGGCCATAGCGAAGGCGAAATTAGGGAATTCATTTTTGGGACTTTGCAGGCCAGATTTGGTCAGTTCGGCTTTTTCCCTGATCCGTGATCCCTGTTGAGGGGGGAGAATCCCTGGTTACCCGCAGCGATCCGGTCCAGGATCGCATTTTTCCCGGAACGGTCCTTCGCTGAAGTGAGCAGGTGATCCGGAAGGGTCTCCCAGGATGCTTCCATCTTTTGGAGGAAGGCCCCCACATGGGCCTTGAGCTTCAGGGGCCGGACCTGATCCGTTTTGGTGAAAAGGATGAGGAACGGGATTTTCCATAATCCCATCCGGTTCAAAAATTCCAGGTCGGTCTGCTGGGGTTCCAGGCGGGCATCCACCAGGGCAAAGACCTGGACCAGGTTGGGCCTTTCACACAGGTAGACCCGGATCATTTCCTCCCATTTTTTCCTTTCTGTGGCCGAAATCCGGGCATAGCCATAGCCGGGCAAATCAGCAATGTACCAGCTTTCATTCACCAAATAATGGTTGATCGTCCGGGTCTTTCCGGGGGTTCCGCTGGTCCTGGCCAGGTTATGACGGCCGGTAAGCATATTGATCAGGGAGGATTTTCCCACATTGGATCTGCCGATAAAGGCATACTCCGGCAGGTTGGCCGGAGGGCAGGCCTTCCAGTCCACGGAGCTGGACAGGTATTCGGCTTTGGTTATGATCATGAATTTTCCTTCTACTGCCTTTCTGGCTAACTTTGCCCCCATGGATCAAACCACTGCCCTGAACCAGGTCAAGCCTTACCGGGATTCGAAATTAAGCAAGAAAGAGCAGGTGACCGGGATGTTTGACCATATCGCATTCCGGTATGACCTGCTGAATCATCTGCTTTCCTGGGGAATCGACAGGATCTGGCGCCGGAGGGCGATCCGCCTGCTTCGCGATAGCAGGCCCCGTACTTTACTGGATGTGGCCACCGGGACCGGGGACTTCGCTCTGACGGCATCCGGGATCCTGGGTTGTGAAAAGATCGTGGGGATTGACCTGTCCGGGGAAATGCTGGCAATCGCCCAAAAAAAGGTGAATCAGGCTGGCCTTCAGGGAGTAATCTCCCTCCGGGAAGGTGACGGGGAGGCAATAAATTTTCCCGATGGCTCGTTTGATGCGGTGACTGTGGCCTTCGGATTGCGGAATTTTGAAAACCTGGAAAAAGGGGTCAGGGAGATGGCGAGGGTCCTCCATAAGGGAGGAAAGCTGGTCATTCTGGAGTGTTCCCCCGTTGAGGGATTTCCGATGAAGCATTTGTTTCAATTTTATTTCCATCGGATCATGCCCACGGTTGGAAAATGGATCTCCAGGGATTCATCAGCCTATGGTTATCTTCCGGCATCCGTGAAGGCATTTCCCTCCGCAGGGGAAATGGTCCAGATTATAAACCGTTCAGGATTTCATTCGGCTTCATGCAAGAAAATGACTTTCGGCATTTGCACCATCTATTCCGCTTCCAGGTAGGGATCCTGGCGGCGATTTGCCTGCTGCCGATCCTGGGCCAGGCTCAGTGGAACCTGACGGACCATGATACCAAGAAGTATTATTTCGGGATCACGCTCGCCTACAACCAGGCCCATTTCCACCTCGATCAATCCAGCTATTTCCTGAAGCAGGATACCGTGCTGGGTGTCGTGCCTACCAATTCAAGCGGTTTCGACCTGGGCTTGCTGGGGAATTTGAGGCTGAACAACCGTTTCGACCTCCGGCTGAACCCTTCCCTCATATTCGCCGAAAAGAACCTTCAATACCTGGTTAATGAGGATTCCTCTTCCCGGAATGTGATGCAGAATATTGAATCTGTAATTATCAGTTTACCCCTGCAGGTTAAATTCAAATCGGACCGGATCAACGATTTCAGGGTTTATGCAATCGCAGGGTTGAAAATGGATTATGACCTCTCCTCCAATGCCAGGGCGAAGCGGGGCGATAACCTGATCCTGATCCATTCCCTGGATTGGGGATATGAGGCCGGCGTTGGATTTGAGTTCTACCTGCCCAGTTTCATTTTTTCCCCGGAGATCAAGATCAGCAATGGCCTGGGCAACCTCCTGATTGGCAACCATGGATATGTTTACTCCAATGTGCTCATGAGGCTGACTTCCCGGATGATCATCCTTTCCATCCATCTGGAAGGCTGATCCTCCTCCATCTTCAATCCGGGATACCGAAATCCTTTAACCAGCCCTTTCCGCTAATGCCAGCCCAACCGCCGGCTCCCACCGTTTTTTGGGCCTGGATCAGTAATCGAATTCCCTTCTGGCGATGTTCCAGTGGATTCCCAGGGAAAGGAACCTGGTCTGGCGGTTGACCACACTGGCAAAATAGGCTCCTCCTTCCAGGCGGTCCAAAAAGTACAGGTCCAGAAAAAAGTTATCCCTGAGTTCATAGGATACCAGCAGGCTCGCATAACCAACCTTCGCAGGGATCCCCTGACCAATATAATTACCGTATTGATTTGGAATGTTATTGAGATAGTCCACCAGGATATTGCCCCCGAAATTGCTGTTGCCGTCCAGGGAATCCATGCCCTGATCGTAATAGATCAGCTTCCCGGTCAGGTACAGTCTTTTGTACTGGTATCGGGCGATGCCGATGAATTCCCGGAAATTGGCTCCAAGGGGATGGGCCAGGGGCTGGTTATAGTTGGAATAGTTGGATACGGAATCGTAATGGGCATAGGTATAGGGCCTGACCAGGTTGATCTCTCCCTGGAGGTCGAGGTTCGGGATGGAAAAGGCATTGATGTATTTCCCCCCAATTTGAAAACCCCATTTGTTGCCCCACCATCCGGAACTGCTGAAGAACTGGTTGAGCTTGAACTCATCGAGCAGGAACTGGGAATAAAGCTGAAAATGGTGGGCGAAATCGGTCTTGAAAGTCAGGCCGACATGGGCTTTGTCCGAGCTGCCGAGGGCTTCTTCCACCGATTTGTAGAAAATAATGGGGTTCAGGTAGGCGAAATCGAAATATCCGGACCTGGCAAAGGAGATGGCCTCAAAAACACCCAGGTCAAGCCAATGATTGGGATTGTAACTGAGCTGGTGGATGGCGATGTATTTCTCCGGCCTCAGGTAATCCCCGGTGTTTTGAAATTGGGAGACCACCTGGCCAAAAATGTTCTCGTAGTCCAGCTTCCAGATATGGGTATGGAGCTTCAGGTACAGGTAGGGACTGGAATAATCGCTGAGAAAGAGGCTGCGGTATCCGTTTCCCAGGAAGTTCTTTCCGTATCCGAATTCAATGTCGATGTATTTTGCAGCAGTGAATGTGATGTATCCCGTTGCATTGAAATAATCCACCCCAGAACTGCCAAAAGGCTTATAATACCCTTCGCCCGGAAGTGCCCCGTCCTTTGTGATCAGGGCCTGGACATATAGGGGGTCCAGTTCCTGGTTGTCGCTGAGGTAGGAATAGAATCCGACTTTCCGGTCAATCATTCCGCGGACCTCAACACCCCGGGTGTCGATGAACAGGTTTTCAGGGTTGTCCAATTCTTTCCCGCCCTGAACCAGCAGGACGGGGTTGACCGAGAGAAAGAAGTCCGGTTGATTGACCAGGAGCAGGTTGGTGGTGTTTTGGTAAAGCCCTTTAAAGAGCGGATGCCGTGAAGGGGTGAATCCGTTTGACCCGGGAGCCCATTCCCCGCTGTTGGCGATCAGCCTTTTCATATCATACCGGTCCGTGCTGGACCAGATGGGACCCGATAAAGGCCGGGAATGGTTGAGTCCGGTGTCCTGGCCCTCCTGCCAGAGCAGGGTATCCCGGGTAAGGGCAATGGAGTCCATTTGCAAGGCCCATGCCACCGCTGCCTTCCTGGAGACGGGCTTCACCGATCCCTCGAATTGCCAGGGGATCTTTCCTGAAAGAATTTCCATGCGGTCCAGGGTCAGGTAATCCTGGGACCCCAAGGGGATCGTGGTGGATTGGGCATAAGAAACGAGGGATGCAGGGAGGGCCGCAAGGACCAGGAGGAGGGTGTTTGGTTTCATGGAGATGGTATTTTCCGGACCGGCCAAACCCCTCAAAATTCAGGCCTGCTGCTGACGTTGGGAATGGTTATTTTTACCCCATGCAAAGATATGTGATTAAAGACATCACGGTAATCAATGAAAACAAAGCCCTTTCTTCTGATGTCCTGATCGCCGGGGAACGGATTGAAAAACTGGGAACCCTGAGCGGTTTGGGGGAGTCTGCCAGGGAAATCGACGGCCATGGCAAATACCTGATCCCCGGAGTGATCGACGACCAGGTGCATTTCAGGGAACCGGGTTTTCCCCTGAAAGGAACCATTTTTTCCGAGTCCCGTGCCGCAGTCGCGGGGGGCACCACTTCCTTCATGGAGATGCCGAATACAAAGCCCCCTGCCCTTACCCAGGAACTGCTCGAACAAAAATACCAGACTGCCTCGGGAAGCTCCATTTCCAACTACTCATTTTACATGGGGGTATCCAACGATAACCTGGAGGAAGTCTTCCTGACCAATGAAAAAAAAGCTGATGTCTGCGGGGTCAAGGCCTTCCTGGGCTCCTCCACCGGAGACCTGCTGGTGGATAATTTCCTGACCCTGGACCGGCTTTTTGCAGGATGCCAGGTACCTCTTGCCGCCCATTGCGAGGATGAAAAAACCATCCGCTCGAACCTCCAGCGGATCCAGGGCCTCAGGGATGGCCCCCTCACCGCGGAAGACCATCCCCTGATCCGGGACGACCAGGCCTGTTACCGGTCCTCCCTGGGAGCGATCCAGCTGGCCATGAAACACCAGACCCGGCTTCATATCCTGCACCTTTCCACCGCCCTTGAAATGCAGCTCTTTTCCGGCCTGGTTCCCCTGGAAGAAAAACAAATCACTGCGGAAGTATGTGTCCACCACCTGTATTTCAGCTCTGAGGACTATGCCGCTCTGGGCAACCAGATCAAATGCAATCCCGCTATCAAGACCCCGGCTGACCGGGATGCCCTGTGGAAGGGACTGGCGGAAGGCAGGCTGGACGTGATCGCTACCGATCATGCCCCGCATACCAGGGAAGAAAAGCAAAACCCGTATTCCCGGGCCCCGGCCGGGCTTCCCCTGGTCCAGCATGGCCTGCTGATGATGCTGGAACACCATCAAAACGGCAAAATATCCCTGGAGGCCATCGTCAACAAAATGTGTCATGGTCCGGCCCTCTGTTTTGGCATCGCCGAACGGGGATTCATCCGTGAAGGCTATTTCGCCGATTGCGTGATCCTGGATATGGACCAGACCACCCGGGTGAGCCGGGAAGACCTGTTATACCGGTGCGGTTGGAGCCCTTTTACCGGTCACCAGTTCCCTGCTGCAATCACCCATACCTTCGTGAATGGCCATCTGGCTTATGAAAACGGCAGGTTGGATGACTCGGTATTGGGCAAAAGGTTGCGCTTTATTCGTTAAATCCTCCTCATGGAAATCGACCCGAAAACCTTTGAGGACCTTTCCATATTTGCCCGGGAAGGGGAGTTTTCGGTTTTCAGGACCCTGAACTATACCTCCACCAATGGGGGAAAGGATGCCCTGCACCAGATCTTTCAGCATCCCCTCTCCGATATTTCATCCATTGTTGCGATGCAGGGGGTGATCAGATACCTGGTAGAGCGCCAAAGTCGCTGGACGGTAAGGGTCACCAACGGCACGATCATCATGATCGGGGAATACCGTAAATCGCAGATTGGCCTTTCCTCAGGAAGGAACCTCCTGGAGTTTTTCCTGTTCAGGACTGTGAAAGCCGGGGACCTTTCCTTTCTCCGGTATTCCCTGGTCCATATCTCTGACCTGCTCCGGGGCATGATGGAACTGGTCCGGGAGCTGGATGATCCGGCCTGTCCCACGGTGCTGAAGACCCTCCTGGACCAGGCTGGCCTCCTTTTGTCCGGTGAGGCCTGCAGGGAAATCGCCTCAACGGATTTCAACGGCAGGGTCCCGGTTCCAAGGGTCCTGAGGTTCGATTATTTTGTCCGGGGGATTTTCCGTCAAAAACTGGAACAGCTGATCAGGCTCTATTACCGGCTGGACGCCTGGCATTCGATGGCGATCGCGATGGACAAACACAGGCTGGTATTTCCGGAATTCATTTCGGGTGAGCAGCCCGGATTCCGGGCTGCTCAGCTCTATCATATCCTGCTTCCGGACGCCGTGGGAAATGATATCGGCCTGGAAACCGGAAATAATTTTCTTTTCCTCACCGGCGCCAACATGTCCGGGAAAAGCACCCTGATCAAAGCCATCGGCATCGCGGCATATCTCGCCCACCTGGGCCTGGGGGTGCCTGCGAAAAGCCTGGAACTCAGCCTGATGAATGGCATCCTGAGCAATATCCAGGTCCAGGACAACATCCTGATGGGGGAAAGCTATTTCTACAATGAGGTCCAGCGCGTGAAAAACACCATCGCCAAGGTCGCCGGCGGGAAACGGTGGCTCATCCTCGTGGACGAACTGTTTAAGGGAACCAATATTGAGGATGCCCGTAATTGTTCCATTGCCGTGATCCGGGGCCTCTCTAGGGTCAGGGACAGCCTGTTCGTCCTTTCCACCCATCTCTACGAAATCGGGGAGGACCTCAGGGACCTTCCCCACCTGATGTTCCGTTACCTGGAGTCCGGAATGGAGGGTGGGGCCTTTCATTTCAATTACAGGCTGAAAGAGGGTATTTCGAAAGACCGGCTCGGATACCTGATCCTCAAAAGGGAACATGTCCTGGAAATGCTTGCCGGGCTCGAAAGGGATACCGGAATTGATCCTGGGTCCTAATGCACCCCGTTGGATTCGGTCTTGCGGTATTCCTCGCTGAGTTTCTTTTGGAGTTCCGGGGGAACCGGGGTATATCCGGAAAAGGTTGCCTTGACCCTGGCCTTCCCCTGGCTGATATTGCGCAGGGCCGAGTAAAGCCGGTCGGTTTCTGCCTGGGGGGTATTGGCCCGGATCACCTGGTACCCCTTGTGACTGTCCACCCCGATAATGATGCTGCGGTGGCTTTGCAGTTCGCTCATGATGTCCCCGATCATCCGGTCCGGGGCTGAAACTTCCACCTCGTAAACCGGTTCCAGCAACTGGGGAGCTGCCTGGTGGAAGGCTTCCCTGAAGGCCATCATCCCCGCGATCTTGAAGGAAATATCATTGCTGTCCACGGGATGCATTTTCCCGTCATAAACGCTTACCCGGACATCCCGCACATAGGACCCGGTGAGGGGCCCTTCATGCATTTTTTCCATGACCCCTTTCAGGATCGAGGGCAGGAAACGGTTATCAATGGCCCCCCCAACGATACAATTATTGAACACGAGTTTCCCGCCCCAGGCCAATTCCACCACTTCCGTATCCCGGACCGGAAATTCCTTCACCTGGGGCATGCCTTCGAAATAGGGTTCGATCTTCAGGTACACTTCCCCGAACTGCCCCGCTCCCCCGGATTGTTTTTTATGGCGGTAAGTGGCCGTTGAAGGTTTCTGGATGGTTTCCCGGTAGGGGATCTTTGCGGCCTGGAAATCCACCTGGAGCTTATAAACATGCTCCAGGCGCCACCGGGTCACCAGCAGGTGCAATTCCCCCTGGCCATGGAGAATGACCTGGCGAAGCTCCCGGTTGTATTCCACCACCAGGGTAGGGTCCTCGGAATGGATTTCCGCAAGGACTTCCCCCAGTTTTTCGTCATCGGCCTTGTTCCGGGCTACAATCGCGGTTCTCACCCGGGGCGGGGGAAAATGGATGGATTCCGGGACCAGGTTTGGCGGAAAATTACGGTCAGTAAGGGTCTGGTTGCTACCTGCGGTCTTCATTTTAAGGGTGCATCCGATATCGCCGGCCTTGAGCTGGTTCACCGGATTGCGGTTCTTTCCATCCACGATGAACAGCTGGTTCAGCCTTTCGGTGCCGCCTGCGGTCTGGTTCTGTAATTCCATCCCGGCATGAATTTCTCCGGAAAGGACCTTGAAAAACGAGATTTTCCCGATATGAGGTTCCTGGAGGGTTTTGAAGAGGAAAAGGCATGCCGGGCCCCGGGGATCCCTGGGAAGTTCCTTTCCATCAACTCCCTTTTCCGGCGGAAGATCCAGAAACCCGGGGGCCACATGATCGATGAATCCCATCAGCCTGCCGCTTCCCATGTTCTTCCTGGCGCTTAGGCAAAACAGGGGGAAAACCTGGTGATTCAGCATTCCCTTGTGGAGCCCGGAGCGGAGCTCCTCCTCATCCAGGGTTCCTTTTTCAAAATATAGCTCCATCAGCTGGTCGTCGTGCTCCGCGGCCTTTTCTACCAGGTCATTATGCAGGGCGGTGGCTTTTGCCTGCTCCTCTTCAGGGATGGGCAGCTTTTCGGGTTTTCCGCCCTCCTGGGGGAACTGGTACATCGTCATCTTGAGCAGGTCGATGATACGCCGGAACCCGGGGCCCTGGTCCAGGGGATATTGCATCACCGTGACTGCGGGGCCGAAGAAGGACTTTGCCTGTTCCAGTGCCTGGTTGAAATTCGAATTTTCAGAGTCCAGCTGGTTTACGGCGAGAATCGTGGGTTTACCATACTGGTCCACATAGTCCCAGATCAGCTCGGTACCCACTTCCACCCCATGCTGGGCGTTAAGCACCATCAGGGCCGAATCGCAGACGCGAATGGAGGAGATCACTTCCCCGATAAAATCATCCAGGCCTGGGGTATCGAGGATATTGATCTTGTAATCCCTCCATTCCGTATGGAGGCAGGTGGCATATACCGAATTGCCCCGCTCCTGTTCAATTTCGTGATAATCCGATATGGTATTGCCTTCCTCGATGCTGCCCCGCTTGGGGATCAGGCCTGCCTCGAACAGCATGGTCTCGCAAAGGGTCGTCTTCCCGCTCTTGGCCGCTCCGATCAGGGCGATGTTCTTGATGTGTTTCTCATCGTAAGCTTTCATTTTACGGAGGTTTGGGAAGTTTCAGGGGACCGGCGGGGGAACGGTCCCCGATGAGAAAATTAACCCATTTTTCCCAAAATTGCTAATGGCTCCGGGCGGAACTCCCGGTGCTGAAATATCTTATCTTAGGGGTTCTTTTCGCCAGCCGGGGGAGTTCCGGCCGCTCCCCCTCCGGGGAAGGGCCGGATCCCCTGAAACGCTGCGCAGGAAGTCGCCGGATCCGGTAGACTTCCTGAATCATGGGATAAAACCTGCTCCGGGATGCGCGTATTGCTCAGTTACCTGGGCCGTTACAAGGGACTGATCGCCATCGCACTTTTGCTCGCGGCGACGAATCAGGTCTTTTCCCTGCTGGACCCCTATATTTTTGGCAGGATCATCGACCGTTTTGCCAACCGGCCCCATGGATATAACCAGACTGCTTTTGTCCGCGGGGTGCTCCTGCTGATCGGCGCTTCGGTAGGGGTGGCCATGGTATCGCGGATCGCCAAAGCCTTCCAGGATTATTCGGTCAATGTCATCATCCAGAAGTTTGGTGCCCAGATCTATACCGACGGCCTGAAGCATTCCCTGCTGCTTCCTTACCAGCAGTTTGAGGACCAGCGCAGCGGTGAAACCCTTTCCATCCTGATCAAGGTCCGCACGGACTGCGTATCCTTCATCACTTCCTTCGTCAATGTGCTTTTCGTTTCTGCGGTAGGAGTGATCTTCGTCATGATCTATGCCTTCAGGGTATACTGGGGCCTGGTGCCGGTTTATTTTTGCGGCACTTTCCTGCTGGGCCTGCTGACCAACCTGATGAGCCGAAAGATCAAGGTGATCCAGAAAAAGATCGTCACCGAGACCAACCTGCTGGCCGGGGCAACCACCGAATCTCTCCGCAACATCGAGCTGGTCAAAAGCCTGGGCCTGACCAGCCAGGAGGTCCGGAGGCTGAACTCCACCACTTTCCGGATCCTGTTGCTGGAACTCAAGAAGGTCCGCAGCATCCGCAGCATCAGCTTTGCCCAGGGCACCTTTGTCAACCTGCTCAGGCAATCCATCCTGTTTTTGATCCTCTATCTGATCTTCCGCAATTATGTCACGGTGGGGCAGCTGATCACCCTTCAGCTTTATTCCTTCTTCATATTCGGTCCCCTGCAGGAGTTAGGCAACATCATCCTTTCCTACAGGGAAGCGGAAGCCTCCCTGAACAACTTCCAGACCATTATGGCCACGCCGGTGGAGGTAATCCCCAAACACCCGGTAAGCCTTCCTGCCATTGAAAGGCTGGAATTCAGGCATGTGGTCTTCCAGCACCTGACCGCAGTCAACCGGGCGCTGGACGATATCTCATTTATCGTGAGAAAAGGAGAGACCGTGGCATTTGTCGGACCTTCCGGGGCCGGCAAAAGCACCCTGGTCAAGCTCCTCGTCGGACTGTACGCACCGCGCCAGGGCCAGGTGCTTTACAACGATACGGACTCCCATACCGTCAATATGGATGAGCTGAGGATGCAGTTCGGGCTGGTTACCCAGGACACCCAGCTGTTCTCCGGGAGCATCCGGGAGAACCTGCTGTTCGTCAATCCAGGGGCCACCGACGAAAGGATCCTGGACGCCCTGAACCGGGCAGCCTGTCAAAATCTGCTCGCGCGTGCCGATAAGGGGATCGATACCATGATCGGTGAGGGAGGAATCAAGATTTCCGGCGGGGAAAAGCAACGGCTTTCCATCGCCCGGGCCCTGCTGCGCAATCCCAGGATGATGGTTTTCGATGAGGCCACTTCTTCCCTGGATTCCATCACGGAAGAGGAAATCACCAGGACCATCGAAGCTACCACCTCAGGCAAAAGCCATATCACCATCCTGATCGCCCACCGGCTTTCAACCATCATGCGCGCGGACCGGATCCATGTCCTGGAAAAAGGAAAGATCATTGAGACCGGAACCCACGATGAACTCCTGGAAGAAAAGGGATTGTATTACGCCATGTGGAGGCAGCAGATCGGGGAAAGGAAAACCAACGCTCCCGCCCCTGTACTGGCCTCCGGATCCTGATCCCCTAGTTTACGATCTTGTTGGCGCAGCTGCTGCTGGCGAAGGCTTCGGGTTTCGCCTTGAAGGCAAACCCCATCCCGAGGATATAACCCATCGCTTCCCGCAAAGCCTCGTTGCTTTTGAAATGCGGATTGGTATTGATATCGGCATGAACTTCCAGATCCACATCGTAGCGGGTGAACAGGGGGCAAAGTTCATAGGCAATTTCGATGCTCCTGGAAACTTCTACGAGCATGCGTTCCCTGATAGAATACCGCTGGTGGGTTTTTTCGTTATGGATGAACATAAATCCCCCATGTCCCTCCCGCAGGAACACGATCACGGTGGCAAATTCGGTCTCGATCCCCTTGACCTGGGAATCGGTCCCGATGCAGACTTTGAGGTGGAATCCTTGCGCGGTCTCGCGCAGGATGGCTTCCCGGACCGCATCCTGAATGGGAAGCGGGATCGGTTCCCCGTTGAATTTCCTCCATTTTACAGCAGGCCGTTTCATCCCGGCAAAATTACTGGGTTATCCAATATAATGGGCTCCCGGGCCAAAAAGAGTAAAATACCAGGGAAGGAATCGGCTTAAAAATATTGGGTATTGGTCCCGGATCCCCCTTCAGTACTGTCCGGTGGCCAAAAGGACCAGGGTGCAGGCGTTCACGGGCCGGATCCCCCGCTCCAGGGCCATCCGGAACAACTCCTCATTTTCAGCCCCGGGATTGAAAATGATTCTCGCGGGTTTCAGGTCCAGGATATAATCATAATAGTCCTTCTGGTTCTCTGCCCGCAGGTAGAGGGAGACCGTATCCACCCCGGTACCGGTGGGAAGCTCGGTGGTGATCCGGGTCTCCCCGATGGTTCCGGGATGCTTTCCAACCGCGATCACTTTTTGGCCATGGGCCTTCAGTTTCTCAACTGCACGATTGCTGTACCTCCAGGAATTCGGGGAAGCTCCGAGGACCAGGGTAAGACCTGCTGCCGTTGGAGTCTGGTTCATCCTGCAAAGGTAGGGGTTCCTCAGAATGTCTTTCCATGGGTTCCCCGGATGACCCGGAAAGCCAGTCCCGGAAAGCGATCCAGCAGTTTGATGGCGGATGCTGCCAGCCGGGGCCTGTCCAGGATGGCCTGCAGGGCCCGCCCGGAGCGCAGCCTTCCCCTGAAATTCCGAAGCCATCCCTTACGATATGCTTTTTCCATCTGCTCCCGGGTCGTCCTGCCTTCGAGGAAATCCCGGACCAGGATGGATCCCAGAGCGGCGGTATGCATGGCCATGCTCATCCCGTTTCCGCAGAGGGGGGTGATCATGGCCGCGGCATCTCCCATCATCAGCACATGGTTATCGATGAGGTTGCGGCGGGAAAAACTGATCCCGGAAATCGTCACCGGTTTTGCCCAGACCTTCTGGAAGGAATGGAAAATTTCCCGCAAATGGGGATTGGATCCGAGCCTCTTTTCTTCCAGGATCCCGATATCATTGCCGCAGGCGTTCAGGGCTTCCTGGCTGGTGAGGTAACAGAGGCAGAACCGGCCGTCCTCAATGGGGGAAAGCCCGCAATATCCTCCGGGGAAGAGGTGGAGGCTGACGGTATCGGCAGGAAAGGGGCCCAGGATATGGTATTTGACCGCGATCCAGCCGGTTACCCGGTAGGGCTTTCTATTCCATCTGATATCCACCAGGGATTTCTTGCCCAGGCAACTGCAGCAGGTGCGGGATGGCCAGGAACCATGGTCGGATTTCAGGAGAAAGGATCCTCCATCAAAGGAAAGGTCGGTGACCTTGCATTTTTCCTTCAGGATGGCCCCCTTTTCCCTGGCGATCCGGGCCAGCTCCTGGTCGAAGCGGTACCTGCTGATCCCGAATCCTCCCAGGGGGAGGGCGGCCTTCAGTTGTCTCCCGGCAGGATCAGTCAGCAGGAACCTGGAAACCCGGGGCAGCAGGAGTTCCCCGAAGGGAAAGCCGATCCCCTCCAGGAAGGCATGGGATTCCATGCTCACATATTCCCCGCAGACCTTATGGAAGGGGTACTGGTTTCGTTCCGCGACCAGGGTCCGGAACCCCATTTCAGAGAGGCGGATCGCGAGGGAGAGGCCCGCGATTCCCCCGCCTGCGATGGAGCAATCCAGGATGGGTGCGGGTTCCACCTTAACGTGATGTGGGTGAGAGAATGAGGCTTTCCATGGTCAGACCCGGCCCGAATGCTGCCGCGAAAATCCGGTTGCGGGATCCTGGAACAATCGATTTCCAAATGGATTCCAGGACGAACAGGATGGTCGGTGAGGACATGTTTCCATATTGTCTCAGGACGCGGAAGGAATGTTCCAGGTCCTGATGGTCCAACCCTAACTTGTTGCGGACCGCTTCCAGGATTTTTTTGCCCCCCGGATGAATGGCCCAGTGGGAAATGCTCCGGGGGGAAAGCCGGAGACGGTACAGGGCATGGTTCATCAGGGGGCCGATGCCTTCACTCACCAGGCTGGGAATATATCCGGACAACCGCATCTGGAATCCCCTTGCCGAAAGTTCCCAGGTCATGTCTTTTTTCCCGGTAAGCATCAGGTCCGACCAGAAGGATTCCAGCCGGAGACCGGGGGCTGGAAAACTTCCCGGAGTGACCAGGGCTGCCGCCGAACCATCGGAAAAAAGAAGGTCCGAAGTCGCATGGTCCATGCTGTATTCCTTCTGGAAATGAAGGGTGCAGAGTTCCGTGCATACCACCAGCACCCGGGCTCCCCGGTCGGAACGGCAGAAGGCATCGGCCATCTTCAGGGCATGGAGGGCCCCGTAACAACCCATAAAATTCAGGGAGGTGCGGATGGTGCTGGTAGGGAGTTTCAGGTGTTCCAGGATACTGATATCCAGGCCGGGGGCGGAAAGCCCGGTACAGCTTACTGTGATCAGGTGGGTGATCTCACCCCGGGGGAAGGTTCCCCGAAGGCATTTTCTGCATGCCTTCAGGGAAAGGGGAAGCGCATGGGTATGGAACCATTCCATCCGGGTTTCCAGGGAAGGGGAGGGGGAGGCGCTGCGGGGTCCGGGAAAAAATTCCTGTTTCCCTTTGGAAGGAGAAAAATCCGGGATCACCGAATACCTATAATCGATTCCGCTGTGGCGGTACAGATAATCCAGTTTTCTTCGCTCCTCCCCATCCAGCCCATAGGCATCCTTCATGAATCCGCAGATTTCCATCTGGGCATGGCGGTAGGGAGGAAGGGCCCTTGCGATCGAAATGATCTTGCTCATGGTTTCAGTTTATCTTCAGGGGGACCACCCATCCCAAGCCCAATTAAGTTAGTGAATAAGGTCCAAACCGGATTTTCCGGCAGGACCTGCTACCCCGCAATCCCTTCGCCCTTTCCTCATCCGGAGCTATTTGATATGTGGTTCTGGATCAGGATGAAAAGGAATGCAGCATTGGTGCAGACCGCGGCAACCAGGTTCATCCGCATGGTATGCCGGTAATCAGCCCTGGTGGGGTCCCGGAGCACCGCAAGGAACCAGCTCATGAAATAGGCCAGCACGGGGACCAGCCATAACTGGAGCCAGAGAAACTGCAGGGGCTTCCCCTGACTCCTGAAATAGGCCAGGATCAGGAAATCTCCGGCCAGAAACATCAGCAGGGTGAAAAGGAACGTGCCCCGGTAGCCCAGCTTGTAGCTGATGCTGATCACCCCGTCCCGGAAATCCTGGCTGTGCTGGTAGATCTGGGTCAGCGGGTAGAAACATCCGAACAGGAGACTGCTGGAGGCGACGGCCAGCCAGGGAACCGGAGTCCCTGCCCCACCTGTCCCCATAAAGACCATGAAAAAGGTTACCGCACCCTGGAAAATGATCACTGTCAGAAATCCGGTGACCGGATATTTTTTCAGGCGGATGCCGCGATAGCTATAAGCCCTGGATGCCAGGATATTGGCCAGGACGCAAATCAAAAACCACCGGTTGACCAGGGTGCTGAGGGCCAGGCCCGCAAAATCCAGCCACAGTGAAACCCGGAAAAGCTCCCGGGTTGGTTTGGGGGGATATTTCAAAAGGCCGATGCTTTCTTCATCCCGGTCCATATAACTGTTATATCCGTTGCTGGCCGGGTAGATGAGCAGGTGAAGGATGAAAAAGACCAGCAAGGCCTTTCCCGGCTCCAAAATCCTGACCTGGCCAATGGCGAAAAAATAAACAGGCATCAGGAAGAAGGAAAAGGGAAACCTGAGCAGCTTTAAGGTGGAACCTGCCATGAACAAGATCTGGACTTTAAATGAACCAAAGCAATGGGCAGAGGCCGGCTGCAGTTAACCAATCGGATGCTGGCCTCCCGAGGTTGCCAGGGGAAGGGAGCCGCTCAGGCCAGCAGGGTGACCGGGTTTTCCAGGAACCCTTTCAGGGTCTGTAGGAACCGGGCTCCGGTGGCCCCGTCCACGGTCCGGTGATCGCAACTCAGGGTAAGTTTCATCATCGGAGCGATCCGGATTTCCCCGTTTTCAACCACCGGGGCATCCTTGATCCGCCCCACCGCCAGAATGCAGGAATCCGGGGGATTGATGATCGCGGTGAACTCATCGATATCGAGCATACCGAGGTTGGAAACAGTGAAGGTGTTGCCGGAGAATTCCTGCGGCTGGATCTTTTTGGCCCGGACCTTTTCATACAGGTCCCTGGCTTCCGATGCGATCTGGCCCAGGGATTTTTGATTGGCAAAGCGGATCACCGGAACGACCAGGCCTTCCTCGACGGCAACTGCAGAGCCAATATGGATGTGCTGGTACTGCCTGATGAAGGTGCCCATCCAGGAAGCGTTCACCCTGGGGTGGCGCTGGAGGGCAGCCGCAGCTGCCTTGATGACCAGGTCATTGAAGGAAACTTTGGCTTCGGAGACCTCATTGATCGCTTTTCGGGCTTGGACCGATTGCGCCATGTTCACTTCGATGGTGAGATAAAAATGGGGAGCCCCGAACTTGCTTTCGCCGAGGCGCCGGGCGATGGTGCTGCGCATCTGGGATACCGGGAAATCCTGGTAGCCCTCAGTCCCTGTTATCGCCCGCGAGGCGGCTGCCGGGGGGACCCCGGGAGCACTGGAGGCTGCGGGACTGAAATGGTCCACATCCCTTTTGATGATCCTCCCCTCGTCGCCGCTGCCCTGGACCTGGCGGATATCGATCCCTTTTTCCTCAGCCAGCCTCCGGGCCAGCGGCGAAGATTTGACCCGGGTATCCGAATCCGGAGGGGCAGGGGCTGGACCGGGGGTTTTTGCCGAGGGTGCAGGGGCTGGAGCGGCTTTTCCGGCAGGCCCTCCCTGCGGGGCCGGCGGCGGCGATTCCTTTTCTGCATCCAGGATGGGCTGGATGTTAGTGCCCTTCTTTCCCACTATGGCAATAATGTCATTGACCCGGGCGGATTTGCCCGGTTCCACTCCGATATAAAGAAGGATCCCGTCGGCATACCCTACGACTTCCATGGTGGCTTTATCTGTTTCCACATCGGCCAGGACATCATCTGGTTTAACAGGGTCGCCCACCTTCTTGTGCCATTCCAGGATTTTTCCTTCCTTCATGGTGTCGCTCAGCAGGGGCATCCGAACCAGGGTCACGTCTCCGGGGGGCGGTGCTTCCGGTTTGGAAGCTCCCTGGGCCGGAGTGGCGGGCTGAGCGGGAGCCGGACCCGGGGCAGGAGAAGCCTGTTGGGGTTTTGCTTCGAGCAGGGCCTTGAAATCCTCTCCCTTTTTTCCGACAATCGCGATAATATCATTGACTTTAGCTGCCTTCCCCTTTTCCACTCCGATATAAAGCAGCGTCCCTTCCACGTATCCGGTAAGTTCCATGGTGGCTTTATCCGTTTCCACATCGGCCAGAACGTCATCGGCCTTGACCTGGTCTCCGACTTTCTTGTACCAGTTTGAAATGGTGCCTTCCTTCATGGTGTCGCTCAGCAGCGGCATCCGGATCGCTTCAGCCATATCCTGTTCAGAATTTGTCCAAAAGTAGAATAATAGGAGGTAATTAAAAATTGGGCTTCCGGCCTCCCGGGCCGTTGGTCAGCCTTCGATATCCAGGTTGAGCCTGTCCTTTAATTCCCGGACCTGCGGATACTTTTCAGCCATCTTCAGGAATTGATCCCTGGGAGAAAGGAGTCCTGGCGATTTTTCCGTCAGGGAAGGATCCTCATGGACCACCAGGGAAAGAACCAGCCCGGGCCGGTGGAATTGCTTTTTCAGGAACTCGGAGATGGACAGCTTTTCTTCCTCGATGAAACGGAGCTGAACGATATGGGAGCAGCTGATTTCGATCCGGTCCGCTCCTGCAACGGAAACCCGGGCCGATTCCAGGAAGGCCGCTACGCTGGCGGGGTGTGTGGCCCGGAACGCGGAGGTGAACTGGAGCCATTTTTCATCCAGGCCTTCCTGGGAAACCGGAATGGCCGTTTCTATATTGGACCCGGATGGATCCTTCACAAGGGAATCCTTCATCCCTTTCTGTCCGGTGAGGCGTTTGCTCTCGGACCGGGGTCCGGGGGAAGGAACCGGGGCTGGTGCATCCGGAGGCGTTGGAAGATCCCTGGCAGGAGATGGCCCGATCCCGGGATCCGGCCGGGGGGCAGGCCCGGATGGTTTCCGGACGGCGGGATTTACCGGCCGGGCAAAGGGCCTCCGCAGCTGTTTTGACTGGGACGGTTCAGTCCATTTTTTTTTGGAAACTTCACCGGTTTGCTCATCGCTGATGAGCCGGACCGCCTGGGAAAGGTAGGCCAGCCTGAGCAGGGCCATTTCAATATGGATCCTCTTGTTGCGGGCCTGGCGGTAGTTCAGGGAAGCTTCATTGAGGATCTGGAGCGCGGAGACCAGCAGGGAAGGATCCGCGTTGCGGGAGGCTTCCTTGTACCGGGCTTCCAGCCCGGGAGAAACTTCCAGCAGGTGGACCACCCTTTCATCGCCCGATACGAGCAGGTCCCGGATGAAGGCGGAAAGGCCATCCAGGAAATTGTCCCCCTCGAATCCTTTCTGGAGGATTTCATCAAAGATCAGGAGCAGCCTTGCGGCATCCTGTGCCTCAATGGCCTCCAGCACCTGGAAGAAATAATCATAGTCCAGGACTTCCAGATGCTCCAGGGTGTTGCGATAGGTGATTTTTCCATTGGTGAAGGAAGCGATCTTGTCCAGGATGCTCAGGGAATCCCGGAGGCAGCCCTCGCTTTTCACCGCGATCAGGTGGAGGGCATCCTCCTCCGCCTCCGTATGTTCCTTCCGGCAAATCTCCCGGAGGTGCTGGATCGTATCCTGGACCGTGATCCTCCGGAAATCAAATACCTGGCAACGGCTGAGAATGGTGGGGATGATCTTTTGTTTTTCGGTGGTGGCCAGGATGAAGATCACATAGGGAGGAGGTTCTTCCAGGGTCTTGAGGAAAGCGTTGAAGGCATTGGGAGTAAGCATGTGCACCTCATCGATGATATATACCTTGAACTTTCCCGTCTGGGGAGGATAACGGGTCTGTTCGATGAGGGCCCTCATGTCTTCCACCAGGTTGTTGGAAGCCCCGTCCAGCTCATGGATGTTGAGTGAAGTGCCTTCATTGAAGGAATGGCAGGAAGGGCACTCGTTGCAGGGTTCCCCGTCCCGGGAATGCTCGCAGTTGATCGTCTTGGCCAGGATCCTGGCGCAGGTGGTCTTTCCCACACCGCGGGGGCCACAGAACAGGAAGGCATGGGCCAGCTGGTTGTTCAGAATGGCATTGCGGAGGGTGGTGGTGACATGGGACTGGCCCACGACGGTTTCAAAGGACTGCGGACGGTATTTCCGCGCTGACACGACAAAATTTTCCATGGCTTCCGGTGGATCTGGAAAAAGGAGTGATTCCTTGCGAATGTAGTATTTTGAACCGAGGTTTGGAAGGCCTTCAACCTCCTGTCGGAGCCCGGATATCGGTCACCTTCATCCGCAGGCTGGTATGGCCATTCCAGCTGTTTTCCTCCAGCCTGCAGACCAGGTCAAAAGGGGCACCCGAAGCCACCAGCGGAAATTTGGGGGCGAGGCCGAAACCGATGCCCTCCAATCCTTCAGAACCCGCTTGCCTCACCGAGAAACGGATATGGGAGTCCCTGAGGATCCGGGAGATGCCGGTGTCGGTGACGCCACGCAGGAGGAAGACGGGATGTTCATTGCAGGGGCCGCAGGGCTCAAACTGTTTCAGGATGCGGAAAAAGGAAGCATCGATGTCCGCAATCCGGATCTGGGCGTCGATGGCAATCCGGGGTACCAGCAGGGCAGGATCCATCATCCGGGCCACGGTCTCGTCGAAAAGCTCCCTGAAAGGTTCCAGGTTCTCTGCCCGGAGGGTGACTCCGGCCGCGAAGGCATGACCCCCAAATTGTTCCAGAAGGGGGCTGCAGGCTTGAATCGCCTCATGGATGTTGAATCCGGAAATGGATCTGGCCGAGCCCGTGAGCAGGTCACCTGCCCGAGTGAGCACGATGGTGGGCCTGTAATAAGTTTCCGTCAGGCGGGATGCCACGATCCCCAGGACTCCGCGGTGCCATTGCGGATGGTAGACCACGGTGGTCATCCGGAACTTCCCGGGTTGGTCCCCGATCATCCTGAGGGCTTCGCGGGTCATCTGCAGGTCGGTATCCCTTCTTTCGGTGTTATTCAGGTGTAACGCGCCGGCAATCTCCAGGGCAGCTTCCTCATTATTTTCGGTGAACAGTTCAACGGCTTTTCTGGCCTCTGCCATCCTTCCCGCCGCGTTGATGCGGGGGGCGATCAGGTAGCCCAGGGACTCCATCCGGACCCCGGAGTTGATTCCAATGACCCGGATCAGGGCCCGGAAGGCTGGAGAGGGATTTCGGTTGATCTGGTCCAGGCCATAATAAGCCATCACCCGGTTTTCCCCGGTGACCGGTACCACATCTGCCGCGATGCTGGCCGCTACCAGGTCCATACCAGGGACCATCGGATTTGCGGAAATCCCCAGCTTTTCAGCCAGGGCCGAGACCAGTTTGAACGTGATGCCGCAGCCGGTGAGTTCCTTGAACGGGTAGGGGCATCCCGGTTGCTTCGGGTTCAGGATGGCCAGCGAGACGGGAAGGAGGTCTTCGGGAAGATGGTGGTCGCAGATGATCAGGTCGATCCCTGCCATCCGGGCCATAGCCGCCATTTCATGGGCCCGGATTCCGCAATCCAGGCAGATGATCAGGCCGAATCCGCCCTGGATGGCATAATCCACCCCGGCCCTGGAAAGCCCATAGCCTTCCTTTTGCCGGTGGGGGATATAAAAATCCAGGTTCGGGATGAGGGGTTTCAGAAAATGAAGGAGCAGGGCCACGGCAGTGGTGCCGTCCACGTCATAATCTCCGTATACCAGGATCGGCAGGCGATCCCGGATCGCCTGCAGGATCCGGTCCACGGCCTCCTCCATACCTTTCATTAGCCAGGGGCTGTGGAGGTCCTCCAGGGCTGGCCGGAAGAATTTCCGGGCCTCCCCGAAATCCCGGATCCCCCGGAGCACCAGCAGCTTGCAGAGGATGGGATGGATCCCGAGGGCTTCCTGCAGGTTTGCGACACGGGTTTCATCTGCATGGGCCACCACCCAGTCCTTCTCCATTTCCTTTCAGGTTATCCGGAACTAATAGCTCCGGTCGGTAGTAAAGTTCACCAGGGATTCCAGTCCTTTCCGGATTTCGTTGTCCGGAAAACCCCTCAGGATCCCGAAGGCCGCTTCCCGGTACTGGAGCATCTTTTCCTCCGCATAGCGGATCCCCCCCGCCTCTTTCACGTATTGGATCACTTCTGCCACCCGGGCCTTGTCCCTGTTCTGGTTTTTGACGATATGGATGATCCTTCGGCGGGTCGGGGGATCGGCACGGCTCAGGGTATAAATGAGGGGCAGGGTCATCTTCTTCTCCCGGATATCCATCCCCGTGGGTTTTCCGATCTGGTTATTGCCGTAATCAAACAGGTCGTCCTTGATCTGGAAAGCCACCCCGGTCTTTTCCCCGAATTCCCGCATCAGGCCGGCCTGCTCTTTTTCCCCGCAGGTCGAATATGCGCCTGCCGCGCAGGCGGAGGCCAGCAGGGAGGCCGTTTTGCTCCGGATGATCTCGAAGTATACCGCTTCCCCGATGTCCAGTTTCCGGGTCTTCTCGATCTGGAGCAGCTCCCCCTCGCTCATCTGCCGGACCGCATTGGATAATAGCTTAAGTATTTCGAAATCATTGTTTTCCAGGGAAAGCAGGAGGCCCTTGGAGAGCAGGTAATCCCCCACCAGGACGGCAATCTTGTTCTTCCAAAGGGCATTGATGGAAAAGAAGCCCCTCCGTTCCATGGATTCGTCGACCACGTCATCATGGACCAGGGTGGCCGTATGGAGCAATTCGACCAGGGCGGCTGCCCGGTAGCTGGACTCGTTGACCGGGCCGAACAGCCTGGCGGACAGGAAAACGAACATGGGCCGGATCTGTTTTCCTTTCCGTTTTACGATATAATGCATGATCCGGTCCAGGAGCAGGATGTTGCTTTTCATGGCTCCGGCGAATTTGACCTCGAATTCCCTCAGCTCCATGCCGATCAGTTGCCGGATTTCCTCCATGGGTCAAAATTATGTCCGCTAAACTATATGATTCTGGATTCTCCCCCTAACCCGGCGGTCCCGGGAAGGTCCCTGAAAGTCTTTTTTGGAATTATTTTTGCTTGGCCTAATATACCCGTCGAAAAACCTGGTGAAAAAGTGGGGAAAACCATGTTATTTTGCTCGTCCCCAGAAAAAATTTGCAGATTGTTTTTCTATTTATACCTTTGCTAATTAGAAATTATTAAATTATAAATTTTTTAAATCTTCCTTTCTAAAATTATTTAAATATGGCAAGCAAAAAGTACTTCCTATTAGCAGGTTTATTTAGCCTTCTGAGTACGTCTGCCGTACTCGGGCAAACCACCAGTCCTACGGCAGCCACTGCCGGAGGGAGCACCTATGATTATCTAGACACTGCGTACATTCCTGCTTCCAGAATGGACCAACAAAGGAGTTTCATGGCGAACCAGAGCATATTCCCCGCAAAACCAAGGGATATGTGGGTACTGGGAGTCAATGGAGGCCTTTACCTGGTTAACAGCAATATCACCCCCCTGCCCGGATGGGGCCTGGGAATCAACCTCCGCAAATCCCTGGGTTATGTGTTTTCCCTCCGTTTGGGATATAACTACGGGATGGCCAAGGGAATGAATGTAGAGCTTTCCCACCAGTACGGAAACCTGCCTGATCCCCTGGCTTCTGAATACCAGGCCCAGGGAATTGGTTTTGTAGACAATTATGAGATGAAATCCCATAACCTGTCCCTGGATCTGCTTATTTCCCTGAACAACATCATGTTCCACCGCGCGGACAGCAAGTTAAACTTCTATGGCCTGGTAGGATATGACCTTTTGCTTTACCATACCACCATCAACCAGATTAGTTCTTCCGGCAGCATTTACGACTATTCCGGCGTTGATTTCAGCCAGAGCAGATCCCAGATCCGCAGTGCCCTGAAAAGCCTGTTGACCGGATCCTATTCCACGGATGCCCGGTACCAGCACCGGACCCCGAACCTGAACAAGGTGCCCCCCAGCTGGAGCCCGAGAAACAGCCTTGACCTGGGAGCAGGGGTTGCCCTGAAACTCTCCCCGAGGGTTTCCCTGGACCTCGAGGAAAAGCTGACCATGCCCTTCGATGTTTATCTGACTGGCGCACCCCTTAATGAGGAAGGATCCAAGATATACGGACAGGATTTCCCCTCCTATACCAGCATAGGCGTCAATTTCGCCCTGGGCAATGCAGCCAAACGCGTTCAGCCGCTGTGGTGGATGAACCCGCTGGATTATGCCTATACCGAACTGAATGCCCCGCGCCACATGAAGATTCCGACGCCGGTCCTTCCGGATGCGGATGGAGATGGCGTAACCGACCAGTTCGACCGCTGCCCGAATACCCCGGCAGGAGTGCAGGTGGATGTGCATGGTTGCCCGCTGGATACGGATGGAGACGGCGTGCCTGACTATAAAGACAAACAGCTGATCACTCCGACCTATTGCCAGCCCGTCGATGCAGATGGCGTCGGCAAATGTCCGGATCCCGAATGCTGTAAGAACATCCAGCCCGCCTGCAACCTGGGTTATCTTCCCAGCGTCGTGTTCAAGGGCCGGTCTGTTACCATTCCCACTGACGAGCAATCCAACCTGGACAATGTGGCCAGCCAGATGAAGCAGAACC